>NZ_JBTMMT010000027.1:0-77809 GCF_055517075.1 Micromonospora sp. DSM 43699 | reverse complement strand
TCTGGCCGAGGTCGCCCTTGGCCACCGCCGTGGTCACCGAGGCGATGTTGCGCACCTGGGAGGTCAGGTTCGACGCCATCGAGTTCACGTTGTCGGTCAGGTCCCGCCAGGTGCCACTCACGCCCTTCACCTGGGCCTGACCACCGAGCTTGCCCTCGGTGCCCACCTCACGCGCCACCCGGGTCACCTCGTCGGCAAACGAGCTGAGCTGGTCCACCATCGTGTTGACAGTGTTCTTCAGCTCCAGGATCTCACCCTGCGCGTCCACCGTGATCTTCTGCGACAGGTCACCCTTGGCCACCGCCGTGGAGACCTGCGCGATGTTCCGCACCTGCGAGGTCAGGTTGGACGCCATCGAGTTCACGTTGTCGGTGAGGTCCCGCCAGGTGCCGGCGACCCCGCGTACCTGGGCCTGACCACCGAGCTTCCCCTCGGTGCCCACCTCACGCGCCACCCGGGTCACCTCGTCGGCAAACGACGAGAGCTGGTCCACCATCGTGTTCACCGTGGACTTCAGCTCCAGGATCTCACCCCGGGCGTCCACGGTGATCTTCTGGCCGAGGTCGCCCTTGGCCACCGCCGTGGTCACCGAGGCGATGTTGCGCACCTGGGAGGTCAGGTTCGACGCCATCGAGTTCACGTTGTCGGTCAGGTCCCGCCAGGTGCCACTCACGCCCTTGACCTGCGCCTGACCACCGAGCTTGCCCTCGGTGCCCACCTCACGGGCCACCCGGGTCACCTCGTCGGCAAACGACGAGAGCTGGTCCACCATCGTGTTCACGGTGTTCTTCAGCTCCAGGATCTCACCCTGCGCGTCCACCGTGATCTTCTGCGACAGGTCACCCTTGGCCACCGCCGTGGAGACCTGGGAGATGTTCCGCACCTGACTGGTCAGGTTGCCGGCGAGCTGGTTGACGTTCTCCGTCAGGTCCCGCCAGGTGCCGGAGACCCCGCGTACCTGGGCCTGACCGCCGAGCTTGCCCTCGATGCCGACCTCGCGGGCCACCCGGGTCACCTCGTCGGCAAACGACGAGAGCTGGTCCACCATCGTGTTCACTGTGTCCTTCAGCTCCAGGATCTCGCCCTGGGCCGCAACGGTGATCTTCTGGCTCAGGTCACCGCGGGCCACCGCCGTGGAGACCTGAGCGATGTTCCGTACCTGGGAGGTCAGGTTCGACGCCATCGAGTTGACGCTGTCGGTGAGGTCCTTCCAGGTGCCCGCGACGTTCGGCACCTGGGCCTGCCCACCGAGCTTGCCCTCGGTGCCCACCTCACGGGCCACCCGGGTCACCTGCTCGGCGAAGAGCCGCAGCGTGTCGGTGAGCGAGTTCATCGTGTCGGCCAGCTCGGCGACCTCGCCGCGCGCCCCGACGGTGATCTTCTGCGACAGGTCGCCCCGGGCCACCGCCGTCGCCACCTGGGAGATCGACCGCACCTGGCCGGTCAGGTTCGACGCCATGGTGTTCACCGAGTCGGTGAGATCCTTCCAGGTGCCGGCGACGCCCCGGACGTCCGCCTGACCGCCCAACTTGCCCTCGGTGCCCACTTCACGGGCCACCCGGGTCACCTCGTTGGAGAACGACGAGAGCTGCCCGACCATCGTGTTGACCGTCCGGCCGATCCGCAGGTACTCACCGCGCAGCGGACGGTCGTCGATCTCAAGCGCCATGTGCTGGGAGAGGTCGCCGTCGGCCACCGCCATGATCACGCGGGCGATCTCGGTGGTCGGTCGGCCCAGGTCGTCGATGAGCGAGTTGACCGCCCGCTGGCCCTCCGCCCAGGAGCCGTCCAGGCCCTCCTCGTCGAGGCGTTCGGTCAGCCGGCCGTCCCGGCCGACCACCCGGCTGATCCGGCGCAGGTCCAGGTGCTGCCGCTCCTGGAGCGACACCACCTCGTTGAAGGCGTCCGCCACCTCACCGGCCGCGCCCGCGCGCCGGGGCAGCCGTACCTTGAAGTCGCCCCGGCCGACCCGCCGCAGCGCCTCCGACAGCTCACCGAGGAGCGCGTCATGCTCGGAAGCGGACACGTCCGCTGTCACCGACTGTTTCGCGGTCATCGTTCCTCGCTCAGCTCGGAGGGCTCCCGGCGTGCCGACACGCCGGCTTCCCCTCATTGTGCCCGCGTCTTCACCGGGCAGCGGATGCGACGTGCCCGGCGTCTCCCCTGCCCACGGGAAGGCGGTGACCGGCCGCGCGCCGACCCGTCGGATCAGGTCGGCTACGGACCCGTGGGCAGCGACCGTTCGCCGCCGCCGGGCCCCGCCTGGGGTGAGGCGGAGGTGTGACACCGACGGGTCGACGGGCACGGCGGGTGTGACGGTCCGTGGTGCGGCTTGGCACCCGGCCGGTGGCGTTAGAGGATACGGGGGTGTCAGCGGAGTCGGGGGCCGGGACGGACAGGGGACGGGACGAACACGTCCGGCGCGTACGGCTGCCCGCTGACCGGCGTACCCCGGCCGCCGCCCGCGCGGTGGTCCGCTCGGTGCTCGCCGAGGCCGACCTCGACGAACTGCTCAACGAGGCGCTGCTGCTCACCACCGAGCTGTCCACCAACGCCGTCGAGCACGCCCGCACCGAGCTGGACATCGAGGTCGTCGCCGACCAGATCGGCCTGACCGTCACGGTCTCCGACTTCGCCTCCGGGCCGGTCGACGAGCTGGTGGTCGGCATCCGCAACGACACCGACCAGATAGGCGAGGTCTCCGCCCGGGGGCGGGGATTGCTGCTTGTCGACCACTTCGCCAGCCGCTGGGGCACCACCTACCTGCCCACCGGCAAGGGCGTCTGGTTCCGGCTGGACCGCGACGGCGACCACGGCGACGGGCCGCACCCGCCGCCCGGCCGGTCCGACAGCGACCCGGCGACCACCGCGCCGAGCGCCGCCGCGATGAGCGAACTGACCCAGACCAGCCCCGACCCGTACGCCGACGAGCCGCTGCCCGAGTTCGCCACCGGCCTGCTCACCAGGGTCGCCGACATGGTGGGTGCGGCCGGCGGGGTGATCCGGCTGGACCGGGGCGAGGGAGAGGGCCCGCAGGTGTTGGCCCGCTACGGCCGCCAGCCCCGCCCCGGTAACGAACTGTTACGGGTGCCGCTGGTGGTGCACCGGCCGTACGCGGGAGAGCTGGAACTGGACGCGGCGCCCTCGGCGTACGCCCGGCCGTTGGCCGTCCTCGCCGCCGAACGGCTCTCGCTGCACCTGGAGAACGACCGGCTGCGCCGCGCGAACGTCCGCCGCTCGGCCTGGCTGACCTTCCTCGCCGAAGCGAGCGAACTGCTCGCCCAGTCGCTCGACGTCGACCTGACGATGGCCCTGATCCCGCAGTTGGTGGTGCCCCGGCTCGGCCAGTGGTGTGCGGTGCACACCACCGACGAATGGGGCCGGCTCAAGCTTGCCGCGTCCAGCCACGCCGACGAGTCGGTCCTGCCCCAACTGCACAAGGTGCTCCAGGAGACCGGCCCGGACTCGGTCCAGACGCGGCTGCGCGAGGCGTCGCGCATCGGGTCGCAGGTGCCGCTCGGTGGGCCGATGGAGGGCTTCGCCGTCCCGCTGGTCGCCCGCAGCCAGAAGCTCGGCACCCTGGCCGTGGGCCGGCACCAGCGGCACCGGCACGACCCGGACGAGGTGGCGGTGTTGGAGGACGTGGCGCGGCGGGCCGGCCTCGCCATCGAGAACGCCCGGATCCATGCCGAACGACGTCGGGTGGCGCAGACCCTCCAGCAGTCGCTGCTGCCGCCCGTGCTCCCGGTCGTCGAGGGCGTCGGCTTCGCCGCCGAGTACGTCCCGACCGGTGACGAGGCCGAGGTCGGCGGCGACTTCTACGACGTGGTGCCACTGCCGGACGGCCGCTGGCTGGTGGTGATCGGCGACGTGTCCGGCAAGGGGGTGCAGGCGGCGGCGGTGACCGGGCTGGTCCGCGACGTGATCCGGGTGCTGGTCGGGGACGGCAAGCCGCTGCCCGAGGCGTTGGCCCGGCTCAACGACACGCTCGTCGAACGGGGTGGGGGGCGATACTGCACGCTCGCCCTGGCGGCGGTCGGGCCGGGCGACGGCGGCCGGCTCGACGTCTCGCTGCACCTGGCCGGGCACGACCGGCCGGTCCTGTTGCACGGTGCCGGCGGGGCGAGCTTCGTTGGGATCGGGGGTACCGCGCTCGGCCTGCTCGACTCGATCACCTCGCCGTCGGCGGAGATCCCGCTCGCACCGGGCGACGCGCTGATCTTCTATACCGACGGGGTGACGGAGCGGCGGCGCGGCCGGGAACTCTTCGGCACCGAACGGTTCCGGGAGGCCGCCGCGCCCCTGGCGGGTTACTCCGCGGATGTGGTCGCGGCGCGGCTACGGGCCACCGCGATCAACTTCTCGGTCGAGTCGCCCCGCGACGACATCGCCATCCTGGTGCTCCGCAACGACGCCCTCTGAACGGGTAACGGTCAGAGGCCGCCGGGGAGGCGGCCGGGGGCGAGCCGGCGGTGCGGGTCGAGGTGGTCCTTCGCCTCCCGCAGCCGGGGGATCACCGCCGCCGCACCCCACACGTCGACCGCCTGGCGTACCTCCGGGGGCGCGGCGACCACCACGCACCGGCCCCGGCGGGCGACAAGCACCCCGCGGACGGCGGCGAGGATGCCGGCCACCCGGTCGACCGGGAACGACCCGGGCAGCGCGGCGTGCACCACGCCCAGACCGGCGGAGCCGCGCACCGGGAGCGGAACACCGGCGGCGTCCCGCAGTGCGTAGACGGCGGCGTGCAGGTCGGTGGCGGGTGCCTCGACCCGCAGCGCGGTATCCCCCGGGGCGAACGGATAGCGCCGCCACCACGGTGGCGGCTGGTCGGTGACGCTCGCCGCACCGTCGAGCAGGGCCAGCAGGCGATCGGCCCGCTCGGCCACCTCGGACCGGTCACCCTCCAGCAGGATCGCCAGCTCACCGGCGTTGTCCTGGGCGGGCGACGGATCGGCCCGGCGGCCGGCCATCGCGGGATGGTTGGCGCGGGCCGCCGCCTCCGCGGCGGACATCGGTCGACCGGCCGGACCCGGCGTCGCACCCGCCGCCGGGGCGGCGACCGGACGCGGCGGGTACCCGGCGACCGGCAGGTCCAGCTCGACGGCAGCCGGGTCGAGGTCGGCGGCGAGCACCGCCCGGACCAGGTCGCGCGCCTCCGACGGGGTCCGCACCGGCCGGGACACCCAGGCCCGGCTCGCCGGCACCGCCTGTGCCCGCAGCGTCGCCGAGACGAGCACCCCCAGCCCGCCCTGCGAGCCGCAGAGCAGCCGGCCCATGTCGAGGCCGGCCGGCGCGGCTCCCCCGGCCAGCTCGGCGGCGCTGCGGCCGGCGCTGACCACTTCACCGTCGGCGTTCAGCCAGCGCAGGCCGACAAGTTGCTCGCAGGCGGTGCCGTGCCGGTGCCGCAGCGGGCCGGACTCGTCGGCGGCGAGCACCCCACCGAGGGTGGCCCCGGGCGACGGCGGATCGAGGGCCAGCCGGCGGCCGACGCGTCCCAGGGTGGCCTGCACGGCCCGCAGCGGGGTGCCGGCACCCACCTCGACCACCGGGGAGGCCGCCGGCTGATGACCGACCCCGGCGAGCCGACCGGTGTCGAGCATGATGTCGACCCGGGCCGGCACGGCACCCCAGTCGATCTTCGTGCCGGCGCCCCGGGGCACCACCGACAGATCGTGCCGGGCGGCGAGCCGCAGCACCTCGGCCGCCGCCACCGGCCCGCCGGGGACGGCCACCCAGCGGGCGAGCCGGCCGGCGACCTCGTCGGCCGCGCCCGCCAACCGGGCGAAGGAGGGACCACAGATCCCGGCCAACCGCCGGGTGATCTCCGCTGCACCGATCGAACCCGCTCCCGTCGACATGGCATTCATCGTACACATGTTCTAAAGAGGTGGGTGGTGGTTCGGCCGCGCCGCGGAGCGCGACGGGCCGGTAACGTGGCGGCGTGACCACCGAGACCACCCCGCCCGTCGCCCGACAGGTCCCCGCGGAGCGCACCCACCACGGCGACACAGTCGTCGACGAGTACGCCTGGCTGGCCGCCAAGGACGACCCGGCGACCATCGCCCACCTCACCGCCGAGAACGCCTACACCGAGGCGCGCACCGCCCACCTGGAGGCACTGCGCGGCACGCTGTTCGCCGAGACCCGGCAACGCACCCAGGAGACCGACCTGTCGGTGCCCACCCGCAAGGGCGGCCACTGGTACTACACCCGCACGGTCGAGGGCCAGCAGTACGGCGTGCACTGCCGCCGCCCGGTCCGCGACGGCGAGACCGCGCCCCCGGTCAGCGTGGACGGCGCCCCGCTCGACGGCGAGGAGGTGCTGCTCGACGGCAACCAGCTCGCCGAGGGGCACGACTTCTTCTCCCTCGGCGCGTTCGACGTCAGCCCCGACGGGCGCTGGCTGGCCTACTCGACGGACTTCTCCGGCGACGAACGCTTCACCCTGCGGATCAAGGACCTGAGCACCGGCGAGCTGCTCGACGACGAGGTGCCCGACACCTTCTACGGCACCGCCTGGTCGGCCGACGCCAGCGTGCTGTTCTACGTCACCGTCGACGAGGCGTGGCGGCCGAACCGGGTGTGGCGGCACACCGTCGGCACCCCGTCGGGCGAGGACGTGGTGGTGCACCTGGAGGACGACGAGCGGTTCTGGGTGGGCGTCGAGCTGACCCGCTCCGAGCGGTTCGTGCTGATCGACAGCACCAGCAAGGTCACCAGCGAGGTACGGGTGATCCCCGCCGACAACCCGACAGGCGAGCCGGCGGTGATCGCCCCCCGTCGGCAGGGCGTGGAATACAGCGTCGAGCACCACGGCCACCGGTTCCTGATCCTGCACAACGACGGCGCGGAGGACTTCGCACTGGCGTACACCTCGGCGGACGCCCCCGGCGACTGGGTGCCGCTTATCGAGCACACCCCCGGCACCCGGCTGGAGTCGGTCGACGCGTTCGCCGACCATCTGGTCGTCTCGCTGCGCACCAACGGCCTGACCGGCCTGCGGGTGCTCCCGGTCGGCGGCGGCGACGGCCACGACATCGAGTTCCCCGAGCCGATCCACAGCGTCGGGCTGGACGCCAACCCGGAGTACCGCACCCGGCAGCTCCGGTTCCGCTACACCTCGCTGGTCACCCCCGACTCCGTCTACGACTACGACCTGGTCACCCGGGAGCTGACGCTGCGCCGCCGCAAGCCGGTGCTCCCCGGGCCGGACGGCCGCGCGTACGACCCGGACGACTACGAGCAGCACCGCGAGTGGGCCCTCGCCGACGACGGCACCCGGGTGCCGATCTCGCTGGTCTGCCACCGGGACACCCCGCGCGACGGCTCCGCCCCCGCCGTCATCTACGGTTACGGCTCGTACGAGGCCAGCATGGACCCGTGGTTCTCCATCGCCCGGCTCAGCCTGCTCGACCGGGGCGTCGTCTTCGCCGTCGCACACATCCGGGGCGGTGGCGAGCTGGGCCGCCGCTGGTACGACGAGGGCAAGCTGCTGGCCAAGAAGAACACCTTCACCGACTTCGTGGCCTGTGCACGGCACCTGGTCAAGGCCGGCTGGACGGCGAGCGACAGGCTGGTCGCCCGGGGTGCCTCGGCCGGTGGCCTGCTGATGGGCGCGGTGGCCAACCTCGCCCCGGACGCGTTCACCGGGATCGTCGCGCAGGTGCCCTTCGTGGACGCGCTCACCTCGATCCTCGACCCGTCGCTGCCGTTGACGGTCACCGAGTGGGAGGAGTGGGGCAACCCGCTCGCCGACCCCGAGGTGTACGCGTACATGAAGTCGTACACCCCGTACGAGAACGTCACCGCCGCCGACTATCCGGCGATCCTGGCGGTGACCAGCCTCAACGACACCCGGGTGCTCTACCACGAGCCGGCCAAGTGGATCGCCCGGCTGCGCGCGGTGGCCCCACAGGGCGACTACCTGCTCAAGACCGAGATGGGTGCCGGCCACGGCGGCCCGAGCGGCCGGTACGACGCCTGGCGCGAGGAGGCGTTCGTCAACGCCTGGATCCTCGACCGGCTGGGCCGGGCCTGAGCCTCGGCACGATGACCAGCACCGACGACGGCCGGGCGGACGAGGAGCCGCCCGGCCCCGACGTACCACCGGAGCCGGTGCGCTCGGCGGCGCGGCGCGGGCCGACCTGGCTGATCCTCGGCGTGGTCGCCGCCGCCCTGCTGGTCTGCTGCTGCTCCGCCCTGGTCGGTCTGCTGCTGTCCTGGTCGACGGGCCTGTTCCACCCCCGCTGACCGGTCAGCCGACGCGCAGTTCGTCCAGTTCGGTGCTGGCCCGCAGAAAGAGCAGAGCGACAGCCACGGTGACCAGCACCGCCGCGAGGGCGCTGGCACCGACCCAGGCCAGCTGCGCCACCGGTACATCCGGCGCGACGCTCACCTCCGGCACCCACGTCAGCCGCAGGTGCTGCGCCCTGGTGGCCGGATCGGCGCAGAGCGCGGGGGTGCCGTCGCAGACCATGGTGGAGTGACCGCCACCGGTTGCCGCACGGCCGCCGCCGAAGAGCTGACTGAGCAGGAAACCGACAACCAGGGCAAGGCCGATCGCCGGGATCGCCGGAGCGAACGCCTACCAGACGACGGCTCGGCCGATGGTGGCCCGGGGCACCCCGCCGGCGACCAGCGCGGCGTATGTCCGCCGCCGGGCGACGATCCCGTCGACCAGGGCGACGACGAGGCCACCGGCGGCAATCGCCACCGCCACCCCGACCGCGAGGTCCACCAGGTCCATGCTGCGCAGGTAGAAGGCGCCGTTGGAGTTCGGCCGCTCACTGGTGAGCCGACCCACCTCGATGGCGGCCTGGAAGGATGCCCGCAGCCCGGCCGCGCCGGCACCCACAAGCACTGCGGTCAACAACGCGGCGAAGGTGCGGCTGCCGGCCCACGGATCGGTGATCAAACGGCGGGAGGCCAGCAGCGTGGCAGGCCGGTGGGCGTACCGGTGCAGTAGTCGACCCGCCGCGTACGAGAACCAGCCGGTGCTCGCCACCACGCCCACCACCATGGCGACGGCACCGCCCCCCAGCAGCAACAGTGGCAGCAGGAACGGTGGTTGCCGGTGCCGGTCGGCGTACCAGTCGAGCACCGGAGCGAAGGAGGCAAAGGCGACGATGCCGATGACGACCAGCACCGCTACCCACGGGCCAGGGGCCTCCTCGCGGGTCCGACGGATCGTGCCGAACGGGGTGGTGGTGACCCCGCGCAGCAGGACGACACCGACCAGCGCGGCCAGCACCGGCAGCCCGAGCACGACCGCACCGATCACCGGCGGCGACGGGAGCACGTCGGTGGGCAGGGGCAGCCGCCCGTGTGCGTCGGGTCGGTGCAGCAGCACCCGGCCGGCCAGGTAGGTCACCAGCCCGACGAGGGTGCCGAGCAGGCTGGCCAGCCCGGCCTCAAGGGCGACCAGACCGGTCACCTGCCCGGGGGTGGCCCCGGCCAGCCGGAAGCCGGCGAGTCGCCGGTCGCGGGCCGGGGCGCCGAGGCGCACGCACTGCCCGGCCAGGGCGAGCACCGGGACGGCGAGCAGCAGCAACGCGACCGCCGTCCCGCCGCGCAGGCCCGGCTCGCGGAGCAGCGCGTTGGCGTACTGCTCGGAGTTGTTGCTGCCCCGCTCTCCGGGTGGGGTCGGGATGGCCAGCACGGTGAGCGCGGCCAGCCCGGCGAGGCTGGCCAGGGCGGCACTGAGCGCGGTGAGGACGACCCGGGCGGTGTCCGTGCGGTTGCCGGCCAGGGCGAGCCGCAGCGCGACGACCGGCCTCACCGGCTGTCCGTGCCGGGGCCGGCCGACGCGACCGGGACGAGCGGTTCGTCCAGGCCGAGCCCGGTCGGGTCGACGACACCGTCGCGGAGCATCACCTCCCGGTCGGCGTACGCGGCGATCCGGGGTTCGTGGGTGACCAGGACGATGGCGGTGCCCTGCTCGCGGGCGAACCGGACGAGCTGGGTGAGGACCTCCTCGCCGCTGAGCGTGTCGAGCGCGCCGGTCGGCTCGTCGGCGAAGAGCACCCGGGGGCCGGTGACCAGGGCGCGGGCCATGGCGCAGCGCTGCTGCTGCCCGCCGGACATCGCGCCGGGGCGCACGTCGGCGAGGTGGGCGACGCCGAGCCGGTCCAGCCAGTCGCGCGCCGCCTGCCCTGCTCCTCGCCGCCCCGTGCCGGCGAGGAGCAGGGGCAGGGCGACGTTCTCCACCGCGGTCAGCTCGGCGACGAGCTGACCGAACTGGAACAACACCCCGAACTCGGTACGGCGCAGCCGGGACCGCGCCGCCTCGGGCCAGGTGTCGATCCGCTTCCCCCGCCAGTGCACCTCACCCTCGTCCGGGCGCAGGATCCCGGCGAGGCAGTGCAGCAGGGTGGACTTGCCGCAGCCGCTGGGGCCGGTCACGGCGACGATCTCCCCTTCGGCGATGTCGAGGGTGACGCCGCGCAGGGCAGGTGTCGGGCCGTACGCCCGGACCACGCCGCGTGCCTGGAGTCCGCTCACGAGTGCACCTCCCGGTGCCAGTCGGCGACGCGGGCCAGGGTGGTACGCAGCCACCTCAGGTCGGCGTCGAGGTGGGCGACGGCGTAGTCGACGGCGACGACGTCGTCGAGGGTGGCCGAGGGTGCCGTCTTGACGGCGGTGAGTTCGCGCAGCCGGTCGGTGTGCGCCCGCGCCTGGGCGACCAGGTAGGAGCGGGCCGAGTCCGGGTCGGCGACCAGCAACGCCACCGCGACCTTGGTGAAGAGTGCGCTTGTCACGTACGGCATGGGTGGCTCGACGGCGGCGAGCCAGCCGGCGAGCGCGGCCCGGCCCTGGTCGGTGAGCGCGTAGGCGGTCCGGTCAGGGCCGGCCTCGCGCTCCTGACCGGCGGCGACCACCAGGCCGTCCCGTTCCAGCCGGCCCAGGGTGGCGTAGACCTGCCCGAAGGCGAGCGGCTTGGCCCGGGGCAGCCGGGTGTCGTGGGCCCGCTTCAGCTCGTAGCCGTGCCGGTTGCCGGCGGCCAGCAACCCGAGCAGCACGTGCGAGGTGGACACCCGGACAACTATTCATCCAGTGAATAGCTGGTGTCAAGCACTCTCCAGGCCGGGTCGCGGCCGGTGCGACCGAGCAGCCGGTCCAGCTCGGTCGCGTCCGCGTCGACCGGCACCTCCGGGCCGAACGCGCCCATCTGCCGACCCGTCGGCCCCATCGCGTCCATGAAGCCGTGCAAGGCCCCGATGCTCTCCGGTGTCGGCTCGTACGGTTGGCCGGTCGCCCGCGCCAGGTCCCAGCCGTGCACCACCAGGTCCACCACCCCCATCAGGCCGACCGTCGACCGGGGCAGCCCCATCCCGGGCACGACACCCTCCTCGCTGGCCGGGTCGTCCCAGGCCACCACGAGCTGCGCGGTCTCGGCCGCGAACCGGTCCCGCCAGCCCGGCCCGGCCACGTGATCGGTCTTGACCGACCAGTCCGTCTCCTGCCCGGCGGCCAGCCGCTGGAAGTTGACAGTCACGTCGTACACATGGTTGAGCAGTCCCCGGACGGTGTAGTCCACGCACGGCGTGGGCAGGTCGAGTTGGTCGTCGCCGATCGCCCGGACCAACGCCACGGTCTGCGGCGCGGCGGTGGCCAGCAGCTCACTAGTCTTCGTTGCCATATGGCGAGCGTATGAAGGCGGTCTTGAACGAATGCGACAGCCACGCGGCGACGACCGGGGCATCCTCGATCCGGCCCGGCTCCGCCGGGAGCTGCGGTTCCGTCGACACCTGCCGACCCCCGCGCTGCGCCCCTGGGTGGAGCACTACTGGCTGGTCGACTGGGCGCTGACCGCGCCGTTCGTGCAGCAGGTGGTGCCGCACCCGGCGGTCAACGTCGTCTTCCGTCGGGATGCCGGGGGCCCGGAGACCGCCGGGCTGGCCGGGGTCGGCCGGACGCTGTTCACGGTCACCCTGACCGGCACCGGAACGGTGAGCGGCATCCAGTTCCGCCCCGGGGGTTTCCGCCCGTTCTGGCGTCGCCCGGTCGCCGAACTCACCGACCGGCACGTTCCCCTCGCCACCGGCCCGGCCGCCACCCCCGCCGCCGCCGCCGGGTCCACCGTCGCACCGACCCCCGCCGCCGGGCCCGCCGTCGCGCCGACCCGCTGCGAGGGTACGGACGACGAGCGCCGCCACGCGTTGGATGCCTTCCTGCTCGCCTGGGCACCGCAGCCCGACCCGGGCGCGGCCGAGGCGATCGCCCTGGCCGAGACGATCCGGACCGACCGGAGCGTGCTGCGGGTGGACGACCTCGCCCGTCGACACGACCTCCCCGTCCGCCGGTTGCAGCGGCTCTTCCTGGACCACGTCGGCGTCGGCCCCAAGTGGGTGATCCGTCGGTACCGCCTCCTGGAGGCGATCGAACAGGCCGCCACCGGGCTGCCCGACTGGGCCGCCCTCGCCGCCGACCTCGGCTACAGCGACCAGGCCCACCTGGCCCGCGACTTCGCCGCCGTCACCGGCCGCACCCCCACCGGCTACGCCCGCTCACTGCGCTGACCGGCACCCTGGCGATCTTCGCGGTGACGCCCGGCGTCTGCCGCATGCGCCCGGACGGCGTCAGCCGGACGATCGCGGAGAGTCAGCGGCATCCGCCGCCGCCGGCCCAGCCCGACGGGTCAGGCAGGTGTCCTACCCACCGTCACGAGGTGGCGAGCTGCCTCCGCGGCGCGCTTCGGGAGCATCGAACGGTCGGCGTATCACGGAGCTCTCCGCGTTCCCGGATGCAGCAGACCATCCCACCCAAAGCCACGACGGTGCGTAATGACAGCCACCCCCATACACCTACCGCCTCGCATCCTTTGCTCTGCTGCCACCCAGACGCCAGCTACCCACCGTGTCCGGCAGGGGAAGCGGCGCATTAACCGAGATTTGTGAAGTAGCAGCTCAGGAAGATGTCGCGCATAGAGCAGCAGAGCAAAGTCTGATGAGGGGGATGGTCGGGGGTGGGAAAGTAGTCACGGTGAGCAACATAGGGAGCCCGCTCCAGCTTGAACACTCTGCGTGATCGAAGTAGCGGGATCAAGGTGGTGGAGGTGACGGCCGTGGAACACGATCCCGACCGTCCGCAGCTCGGCTGACCTCTGGCGAACCGGCGGGCCACCCACCCTGCGCCACCCACCCCGCGCCACCCACCATCGAGTGGCAGGGCGTGACCTCGGCGCACGAGGACACCGTTGCGCACCGCAGGGCAGATCCCGGAGAGCAGCCGGCACCGCTCAGCGGCGGCGGACCGCCACCACCGCGACGTCGTCGTGGATCTCCGGCGGGGCCAGCTCGACCAGCAGTCGCTGGCAGAAGCCGTCCAGGTCGGCGTCGACCACTGTCGCGCAGGCCGCCAAGGCGGCCAGGCCGTCGTCGATGGTGGTGTCCCGTCGCTCGATCAGCCCGTCGGTGTAGAGCACCAACGTCGCCCCGGCCGGCAAGGTGAACTCCAAGTCCTCGGGGCGGTCCGCGCGCACCCCGAGCAGCGGGGCCGACTGCTGGACGAACTCCACCCGGCCGTCCACCGTCACCAGCGCCGGCAGGTGCCCGGCGCTGGCCAGCCGGATCCGGCCGGTCGGCGGGTGCAGCAGCAGGATGCACAGGGTCGCCAGCTCGTTGCGGAGCAGCGTACGCATCAGCACGTTGAGCCGTTCCAGGATCACCCCCGGCTGGTGCCCCTCCACCGCGTACGCCCGCATCGCGTGCCGCAGCTCGGCCATCACCGTCGCCGCGTGCAGCGAGTGGCCGGCGACGTCGCCGATCGCCACCAACAGGTGCCCGTCGAGCATCACCAGCTCGTAGAAGTCCCCGCCCACCTCGGTCTGTGCGCTGGCCGGCTCGTAGCGCACCGCCAGGTCGAGGCCGACCACCTCGGGCAGCCGTCGGGGCAGCAGACTCCGCTGGAGGGTGACCGCGATCCGGTGCTCCTCGTCGTAGGAGCGCTGCGCCTCCACCGCCGAGGCGACCGCCTGGGCGAGCTGCACCAGCACCGGCGTCCGGGCGGTCTGGGTGGCGGTGGGCACCACCACGTAGAGCGGGGCGCGGTCCTCCCGCAACTTGGCGGCGGCCACCGTCACCGTGTCGTCCGCCGGCCACCGCACCAGCCCCCAGTCCTCGGGGGCGTCCACCCGCACGGTCGCGCCGGTCGGCACGCCGGTGTCGTCGACCACCCACGGTACGACCTCCGGCTCCTCCCCCGGACCGGCGGAGATCCCGGCCAGGCAGTCCCCGTCGAAGGTCTCCGCGACCACCGCCGCCGGGCTGCGGAAGATCTGCGCCGCACCGGCCGCCGCCTCCTGCAGCAGGCGGGTGAACGTCGACGCGGCGTGCACCGCCACGGTGGTGTCGGCCAACCCGGTGAGCCGCTCGGCGAGCAGCTCGGCCCGCTGCCGCGCCTGGTAGTAACGCAGCACCGCGTGCGCGGTGGCGACCAGTTCCTCCGGCTCGATCGGCTCGGCCAGGTACGCGTCCGCGCCCCGGGTCAGCCCCTGGGTACGGTCCACCACGTCGACCGCATGCGCGGACACGTGGATCACCGGGATCGCCGGGTGATCCGCCTTGATCCGCTCACAGACCTCGAAGCCGCTCAGATCCGGCAGTCGGACGTCGAGGACCACCAGGTCGATCGGGTCCACCCCGACCCGGGCCAGCGCCTCGGTGCCGTTCTCCGCCTCCCGGACGGTGAAGCCCGCCCGGGTCAGCCAGCTGACCAGCAGGTAGCGCTTGGTGGGGCTGTCGTCGACCACCAGGATCGTCGCCGGGGCGCCGACCATGTCACACCTCCGCCACGGGCAGGTCCACCGTGAAGGTGCTGCCCTGCCCCGGCTCGCTCACCAGCGTCAGGGTGCCGCCGAGCAGGGTCACCAACCGCCGCGCGTACGGCAGGCCGAGGCCGGTGCCGCTACGCCGGCTGGTCCCCGGCACCTGGTAGAACTCCTCGAAGACCCGCTCGTGCAGCTCGGCGGGGATGCCCGGCCCGGTGTCCGAGACGTAGATCCGCACCCGGTCGGCGGCCCGCTCGGCACGCATCCGCACCTCGCCCCGGTCGGTGAACTTCACCGCGTTGTGCAGCAGATTACGCAGCACCTGGGCCAGCAGCACCTCGTCCGAACGGAGCACCGTGCCCGGGGGCGGCTCCGCCACCAGCAGTTCCACCTCGGAGCGCAGGGTGAGCGCCCGCAGCGTCCCCCGTAGCTGCCCGAAGACCGCCCGCAGGTCGACCTCCGCCCAGTCCGGCTCGATCCGGCCCGACTCCGCCTTGGCCAGGTCGAGCAGGTCGTTGACCAGGGAGAGCAGGTCGGCGGCCGAGGACCGGACCAGTTCGACCTGCTGGGCCTGCTCGACGGTGAGCGGGTCCGACGCGGAGTCGGTCAACAGCCGCCCCAAACCGATGATCGCGGTCACCGGAGCCCGCAGCTCGTGGCTGACGTTGGCCAGGAACCGGCTCTTCGACTCGCTCGCCGCACGCAACTGGGCCGACTTCTCGTCCAGCTCGGCGTAGAGCGCCACCACCCCCCGGTTGGTCTCCTCCAGCTCCTCGGAGAGCTGGCCGTAGAGCGCCATCACGCCCCGGTTGGTCTCCTCCAGCTCGGCGTTCAGCACGGCCAGCTCGTCCCGCTGGCTGCGTACCTCGTCGAGGGCGGCGATGAGCTGCCCGTTCTGGGCGGCCAACTCGTCCAGGGCGCTGGCCGGCGCGCTGGTCCCGAGCTCGGCGCGCAGCTCGGCCAGGCGCGTCGGGTTCAGCGCCGCAGCGGCGGCCGGTACACGTCGGGACATCCTCACGACGGTATCCCCCGTCACGTCCGCCAGCCCCAGGGTGTCCACCAGTCGCGCCACCGCGCCGGACTGCGGCTCGTACCGGTTGCCCGGGAGTGGACGCAGCGGGGCGAGGTCGACGCTGAGGAACCGCCGGCCGTCCAACTCCGTCACGGCGGCGAAGCTGACGTCAGCGCCGTCCACCGTCCGCAGCAGGTCCCGGGCCACCTCGCTGAGCGCGGTGGCGAACCGGACCTGGTCCTGGTGCTCCAGCCCGATCGCCGCGGCCACCTCCCGGCCCCGCTGGCGTACCCCGAAGATGTCCTGTTCCACCCGCAACGCCATCCGCAGGAGTGGCTCGCGGGCGGTCACGACGGAGTTCTCGCGACCAGCACGCAGGCGTCGTCCCGGCGGATCCCGGCGTCCCGCAGCAGGGTCGCCGCGACGACGACCGGCGCCCGCCCGGTCAGCCCGGGATAGTCGTCGGACCGCCACCGGTCCACCACCCCGTCGCTCTGCATCACCAGGGTCGCGCCGGCCGGGAACGGGTAGTCGTACTCGCGCACCGTCGGGCGTTGGTGGCCGGCGATGCCGGGCAGCGACACCAGCCCCCGCCGGGTGCCGTCCGGGGCCAGCACCGTCCCGGCGATGTTGCCCAGCCCGGCGTAGCGCAGCAGACCCGCCGCCGGGTCCAGCTCCGCCACCGCCAACGCGGCTCCCCGGGTGTGCGACATCGCGCGGTGCAGATGCGCCACCACGGTGGCGGGCGGACCGGCCGGCGCGGTGCGGAACGCGGAGACGGCCGCCTCGGCGGCCACGTTGGCCAACGGCCCGTGGCCCAGACCGTCGCAGACCAGCACCTGGTGCCGCCCCTGTTCGGTACGCATCGCGTGGGTGTCGCCGCTGACCTGCTCACCGGTGATCGGCCGGGTCAGCCCCGCCGCCCAGGCCGGCGTGACCCGTACCTCCTTCGCCCACACCTGCACCGCGAAGACGGTGCCCCGACCCGGCCGGGACCAGGCGTCGTACCAGCTGGCCTGGCGGGCGATGGCACCGAGCCCGATGCCCAGGGTGCCGGTGGTGGAGTGACCGTCCCTGGAGGAGACGGTCAGATCGGCCATCCCGGGGCCGGAGTCGATCGCGATCAGCTCCACCCCGGCGGTGTCGCCGGTGCGCACCGGCCGCAGCAGCAGGACACCCTCCTGGGCGTGCTTGACCAGGTTACTGGTCAGCTCGGCGGCGACGATGGCCAGTTCGGCGACCCGGTTCTCACCGAGGCCGAGCTGTCCGCCGAGGCGTTCCGCCGCCCGGCGGACGGTGCTGGCGGCGCCACCGCTCTCCACGCCGTACCAGTGACCCGCGTCCGGCACCACGTCGTGGATCATCGGGACCACTTGGTGATGGTGATCCGGGTGCCCTCGCCGGGTGCGGTCTGGATGTCGAAGTCGTCGACCAGTCGACGGGAACCGCTGAGGCCGAGGCCCAGGCCACCACCGGTGGTGTAGCCGTCGGTGAGGGCGAGGCCCAGGTCGGCGATGCCCGGACCGGAGTCGGCGAAGACGATCCGCACCCCGCGTCGCCGGCCGTCCTCGACGACGGTCACCTCGGCGCTGCCACCACCGCCGTAGATGAGGGTGTTCCGGGCCAGCTCGCTCGCGGCGGTGACCAGCTTCGTCTGGTCGACGAGGGACAGCTTCACCGCCACCGCCACGGTACGCACCAACTGACGGACCCGGACGACGTCCTCGTCACTGCCGATCGCCTGGGTCTGTGGGCCCAGGTCGACTCCCGCGGTCATGGCGATGTCGCCGCCGTCCCGGACTCCACGTCCTCGGGGTCGTCGTCGTACCCGAGGTCGTCGCGGGTCGCCGCGATCAGCTCCATGCCCCGTTCCACGTTCAGCGCGGTCCGGATGCCGTTGAGCGACAGGCCCAGCTCGACCAGGGTGATGGCGACCGCGGGACGCATCCCGACGACCACCGTCTCGGCGTCGAGCACCTTGGAGATCGAGGCGATGGTGGAGAGCATCCGGCCGACGAACGAGTCGACGATGTCCAGCGCGGTGATGTCGATGATGACGCCGTGGCAGCCGGTCGCCACGATCCGCTCGGCCAGGTCCTCCTGGAGGGCGACCGCCGTCTGGTCGGACATGTCGATCTGGATGGAGACCAGCAGGATGTCGCCGATCTTCAGGATCGGCACCCGTTCCATCACGCCTCCCGACGCGGGTGGCGGCGGGAGGCCTCCACCCCGGTGAGCCGCAGCACGTGCCGCAGGGCGTCGGCCAGGCTCGCCTTGGTGGCGATGTCACCGAACTCGATACCGAGCGCGACGATGGTCTGGGCGATCTGCGGGCGGATGCCGGAGATGATGCAGTCGGCGCCCATCAGCCGCGCGGCCACCACCGTCTTGAGGATGTGCTGGGCGACCTGGGTGTCGACCGCCGGCACGCCGGTGATGTCGATGATCGCGTACGGCGAGCCGGTGTCGACCAGGGTCTGGAGCAGCCGTTCCATCACCACTTGGGCGCGGGCCGAGTCGAGGGTGCCGACCAGCGGCACGGCGACCACGCCGTCCCAGATCTTCACCACCGGGGTGGAGAGTTCGAGCAGCTGCTCGGCCTGGTCGGCGATCAGGCCCTCGCGGGTCTGCACGTAGGTCTCGAAGGTGAGCAGCCCCATCCGGTCGACCAGACCGGTGAAGTCGACGACGTCGCGCAGCGACAGCTCGACGCCCTCGGTCTCGGCCAGCTCGACCAGGACGTCCTTGAGGGCGTAGATGCTGATCGCGGTCTCGGTGGCGGTGAAGCTCTGCCGGGCCCGGCTGCGGGACAGGTCGGCGAGCACCGCCCGCAGCTCACCCGCTCCGGGTGCCTGGAGGTCCGCCAGACCGGCGCCGCCAGCACTGATCATGCTAGCGTGCAGCTCCTGCACCTGGAGGCGCAGCTCGGCCTGGCTGAGCCGACCGCGCAGCGAGGCGGTGACGATCTCGGTCCACCGCTGCACGACACGCTCGCCGTGCCCGGTGAGCAGCCCGAGGAGCCGGTCACCTCCGTCTGCGGTCAACGCCATGGTTACCTCCTGTGAGCTGGGCCGGCCGGACTCTATCACCGGGGGTGGGCCCGGTAGTTGCCGCGCGGCAAAGGAATGATCGGTCCCACCGGAAGCGCTCCCGTTCTGCGTGTCCCGCCGTCCGTGGGATACCGTTTCACCAATAACAGGAGGTCTGAATGTCCCTGACGGTGCACACGGAACAGCGCGGCGACGTCGTCGTCGTGTCGGTCGCGGGCGAACTCGACATGGCGACCGCACCGCAGTTGCAGGACCAGATCACCGACCTGCTCGACAAGGGTCGCAGCCGGCTGGTGTTCGACCTGGCCGAGGTGTCGTTCTGCGACTCGACCGGGCTGTCGGTCTTCGTCCGGGCCAAGAACAGCTGCGACGAGGCCGGCGGCGTGGTGCGGTTGGCCGCCCCGCAGCGCGGGGTGCTGCGCATCCTCGAGGTCAGCGGTCTGGTCGAGGTGCTGCACACCTACCCGACTGTCGACGAGGCCGTCGCGGGCGACCCCACCCCCGCCTCGTCCTGACCGGTTTGCTCAGCGCTCGTCCTCGATGAACCGGGGGCGAGCGATCACCATGCCCGCGGTCGTCTGCACCGCGAGCGCGGTGAGCAGGAAGCCCATCGGCGCGGTCCACCCGCCGGTCGCCTCGTAGAGCACCCCGACGAGCAGCGGGCCGAGCGCGGCGATCACGTAACCGGTGCTCTGTGCGAAGGCGGACAGGGCGACAGTCCCGTCGGCGGTCCGGGCGCGCAGGCCGATGGTGGTCAGGATCAGCGGGAAGGCGCCCTGGCCGAAGGCGAGCAGCAGCACCCAGAGCACCGCCCCGTCGCGCGGGGCGAACGCCAACCCAAGGTAGGCCGCCGCGGAGAACGCGGTCAGCCCGAACACCAGCGGGCGAAGCGTCCGGAGCCGGCCGGCGAGCGTCGGCATCAGCAGGGCCACCGGCACGCCGAGCGCGGTGACCCCGGCGAGCAGCAGTCCGGCGCTCTCCGCACGGAAGCCGGCGTCCCGGAAGAGCTGGGCCAGCCAGCCCATGACCGCGTACCCGCTGAGCGACTGCGCGCCGAAGTAGACAGCCATCGCCCAGCCGAGCCGGGTGCGGGCCGGTCGGACCCGGGAACGGACGGTCGGGACCGCCGTCGGGGGCGCGGCCCGTCGGGCGGCGCGCGCCCGCAGCGCCAGCGGCACCCACGGGAGTACGGCCACCGCCGCCAACGCCGCCCACACCCCGAGCCCGGCCCGCCAGGAGCCGAAGGCGTGCGCCACCGGCACGGCGGAGGCGGCGGCCACCGTCGTACCCGCCGTCAGGGCCATCGTGTACGCCCCGGTGACCAGCCCGGTGCGGTGCGGGAAGTGCTGTTTGACGAGCATCGGCAGCAGGATGTTCGCCACCGCGATGCCGGCCAGGGCGAGCGCGCTGGTGAGCACGAAGACCGCCGCCGAGTCGGTGACCACCCGGAGCACCTGACCGACGGTGAGGGCGAGCATCCCCACCACCAGCACCCGGGGCGCCGCCCAACGGCGGACCAGCCAGGGGGTGAGCGCGCCGAGGCCGGCGAAGGCGATGGTGGGCAGGGTGGTGACGAACCCGGCCATCGCGCCGGAGAGACCGAGCCCGGTGCGCACCTCGTCGAGCAGGGCGCCGAGGCTGGTCACCGCTGCCCGCAGGTTGAGCGCGACAAGCAGCATCCCGACCAGCACCAACGCGCCACCGGTGACCGGCGACGGGGCGCGGTGGGCCGGCCGGACGCCCGGTCCGGGGGCTTCGACGGTGGCGGTCGGGCCGGCGGCGGCGCTCCGGCCGGTGGTGGCCTCGGCGCTGGCGGTTGGCGGGGTCATGACCTCGAACCTACAATCATGGGATGAATTTCGGCAGCTGGTGTAACCGGTGACACCGTCAGTCGATTCCCGGCCCGTGCCCCCGCGCGGTCAGCGGGTGCAACAGACGATCGAGCAGCTCCGGGGCCGGATCCTCGGCGGCGAGTGGGCGGTCGGTGGGCGGATTCCCACCGAGCCGCAACTGGTGACGGCGCTCGGGGTGGGGCGCAACACCGTCCGCGAGGCGGTCCGGGCCCTGGTGCACGCCGGGGTGCTGGAGTGCCGGCAGGGCTCCGGGACGTACGTGGTGTCGACCGACGAGCTGGCCCCGGTGGTGGCCCGCCGGCTCACCGACGACCGGATGGCCGAGGTGGTGGAGGTACGCCGGGCGTTCGAGGTCGAGGCGGCCCGGTTGGCCGCGCTGCGGCGTACCCCGGAGGACCTGGTGGCGCTCGACGGCGCGCTCGCCGCCCGGGAGGCCGCCTGGCGGTCGGGCCGGGTCGGTGAGTTCGTGGAGGCGGACGTCGCGCTGCACACGGCGGTGGTCGCCGCCGCCCACAACGCCATGCTGGCCGAGCTGTACGCCTCGGTCGGCGCGGCGCTGCGCAGCACCGTCGCGCACGCGATCGGTGACACCCTGCAACCCCAGCGGTACGTCGACCACGGCCGGCTGGTGACGGCGATCCGGGACGGTGATCCCGGGCGGGCGGCGATCGAGGCCGGTGCTTTCCTGGAGCCGCCGTCCGGGGCATAGGTTGTCCCCGACGGAGAATCGGGACGGCACAGGAGTACGGATGCTCAAGGGCTTCAAAGACTTCATCATGCGCGGCAACGTCGTCGACCTGGCGGTCGGTGTCGTCATCGGCGCCGCGTTCACGGGCGTGGTCACCCAACTGACCAAGTCGTTCCTCGAACCAGTGATCAAGGCGGTCGGAGGGGGCACCGGCCAGTTCGCCGGGAAGTGGGAGATCACCGAGGACAACTACATGGACTGGGCCGGCTTCCTCAACGCCCTGATCACGTTCCTGTTGACCGCAGCGGTTCTCTACTTCCTCGTGGTGTTCCCGATGAACAAGCTGGCCGAGCGGCGCAAGCGGGGCGAGGAGCCGCCGCCGGCCGCGCCGAGCGAGGAGGTCAAGCTGCTCACCGAGATCCGGGACGCACTGCTGGCCGGCGGCCACGTCGCTCCGGGGCAGCGCGGCGCACTCGACGACGTGCTCGGTCGGCGTCCGGAGCCGCCCGCCCCGCGCTGACCGACCGGCGCACATCGGCCCCTGCGGAATTCCCGCAGGGGCCGGTTCCTGTCGTACACATGTTCGATAGAGTCCGGCCATGGAGCAGCGTAGGCACTGGTGGAACGGCAAATGGGGACGACTGGCACGGCGGGACGTGTTCCTCCGGGTCGACGCCGACCGGTGGCACGTCGAGCAGCGGGCCGGCGGCGCGGAGGGCGTCTCCCAGTTCTACGAGTACGGCAGCGCGGACGAGGCCGAGGAGACCGTCCGGGCCCTGCTGGAGGGGGCGGACGCCTGGCGGGAGTTGTCCCCACGGCCGCCCAGCGCCTGGGGCCCGGCGGTCTAGCGTCGGGGCGCGGGGGCGGTTTAGCGTCGGGCGGAGCAGGGAACCGCCCGTGGATGGAGCAGCAGGGCATGGCAGAACAGGCGGTCATCTCCCGGGTCACCACCGGCATGCGGGTGGTCGACACCGTCGGCGTCGAGGTCGGCACGGTGGACCTCGTCCAGCGGGGTGATCCGAACGCGGTGGCCGTGCAGGCTTCGACGGCCACCGATCCGGGCGGCAGCCTGGACGAGCTGATCGAGTCGGCGGCCGTCGAGGAGCCGGACGTCCCGGCCGACCTGGCCGCCCGCCTGCTGCGGACCGGCTACCTCAAGGTCTCTACCGAGTTGGCCCGCACCGGCGCGGTGTACGTGCTGGCCGACCAGATCGCCACGGTCGTCGACGACCGGGTACGCCTGAGCGTTCCCGTCGGCGACCTGCCCCCCGAGGAGTAATCCACCCCCTCCTCCCCACACCACCTGCCCGGCCCGGCGCTGGTCGGCCGCGCTCTGCTTGGGTATGCCGGCGTGCGTGCGGAGATCTCTACTACGCACGCACGCCGGTCAACGGCATCGCCTGGGGGCCGACAATCCTGTCGCGCGTCCTTTGGAGCTGATGACGTAGACGAGTCATCGGTGGCAGCGCCAGCAGATCGTCCGCGGCGGGCTGTTCTTGGTGGGCGCGCTGATGCGGGCCAATCGACTGACACCCGAACCGGTCGCCGGACCACGCCGGACCACGCCGGACCGCGCCGGGTCGCCGACCCCGGAAGCAGACCCGAGCAGATCACCATCGCGCCGGCGACCGAGGGGCACGGCGAGGCGGGTCGCATCCTCGCTGCGACGGTCCGGTTCCGCCTGTTCGGCGGCCCGTCCGCCGAGGTGGGCGCGTCGATGCGCTTGCCGTCCTGCTGTCGGTGAGTCGTTGACGTCATCAGCTCGAAAGGACCCGTAGAGGTGCTACTGCCCACCGGGGATTCACCCTCAGCACCGGGGATTCGCCACCAGCACCGGAATTCGCCACCAGCAACGGGGATTCGCCACCAGGATGCGGCGGGAAGGGCGACCGTCCGGCCTGTCGTCTCCGCGGGCCCGCGGAGTCGAGGTCGTGCGTTCTAGTGTGGACCGATGTACATGGTCATCGGAGAGCAGCGGATGCCGGCCGGTACGGCGCAGTCGCGACAGGAGCAGTACGCGCACATGGCCGAGGTGGTCCGGCAGAGCCCGGGGTTCGTCCGTGGTTGGTGGGGGCCGGACGAGGCGGACCGGGAGACGGGGCACGCCCTGGTGTTGCTCGACAGCCGGGAGCACGCGCTGGAGTTCGCGGCCACCGTCGAACAGTACGTGCCGGACCTTCGGCTGCGGGTGATGGCGGTCGAGGTGACCGTCAGCGCACCGTGACCTGCCCGGCCTGACCCCCGGCAACCGAGGTCCCCTCGGGATCCGGCAAACCCGGCAGCCCCGTGGTCGGCGTCCGGCGGCGGAAGAGCACCAGCAGCAACCAGCCGGCCAGTAGCCCCCAGAACGCCCCACCCACGCCGAGCAGGCTCACCCCCGAGGCGGTGACCACGAAGGTGACCACGGCAGCCTCCCGGCTCTGCGGGTCGGTAGCCACCGGGGAGGGGGCGGCTGCCGGAGAGGCAACGGCTGCCGGAGAGGCAACGGAGGCGGGTGCAGGGGAGGGGGCGAGGGCCGAGGAGAGGGCGGCGGCCAACGCACCGAGCAGCGCGAGCCCGGCGACCGCCTCGATGAGCACCGGTGGAGAGAGCAGCACCATTGTGGTCGCCGCCCCCGCGCCGAGTCCGAGCAGCACCATGCCGATGCCGGCGGTCACCGAGGCGATCCAGCGCCGGTCCGGGTCGGGGTGGGCGTCCGGGCTGGCCGCCAGGGCGGCGGTGATCGCGGCGAGGTTGACCGCGTGCCCACCGGTGGCGGCACCGAGCGCGCTTGCCAATCCGGTGGTACGCAGCGCGGGGGCGAGCGGCGGCCGGTAGCCGTACCCGCGCAGCACCGCCGTGCCGGGCACGTTCTGCGCGGCCATGGTGACCAGGAACAGCGGCAGCGCCAGGCCGACCACCGCGGGCAGCGTGAACGTGGGCACGGTCGGCGACACCACCGGCCGCAGGTCACCGATGCCCACCCCCACGCCCGACGTGGTCAGCGTGATCGCCAGAGCCGCCACCACCAGCGCGGCCGGTACCGCCCAGCGGCGGGCGAACAGGTGCAGCACCAGCCAGGTGACGATCACCGGCGCGGCCAACGCCGGCACCTCGACCAGCGCGCGTACCGGGGCGGTGCACAGCGGCAGCAACACCCCGGCCAGCATCGCCGCCGCCACCGGGGCGGGGATGGCGGCCACCGCCCGGCCCAGGGCGGGGAAGAGGCCTGCGGCGACGATGAGCAGCCCGCACAGCGCGAACGCCCCCACGGCGGCGGGCCAACCCCCGGGGACCGGCCCCGTGGCGACCAGGAGGGCCGCACCCGGCGTGGACCAGGCGATCGCGATCGGTATCCGGTGCCGCAACCCGAGCCAGACCGCGCAGATCCCGGCGGCGACGCTCACCGTGAGCAGCCCCGAGGCGGCCTGGGCCTCGCTGGCGCCGACCGCCCGCAGACCGGCGAGTACCACGGTGAACGAGCTGGCGAAGCCGACCACGGCGGTCACCACCCCGGCCAGCACCGGTTGCAGCCGATCCCCCACCACAGCCTCCCTCGCGCCGTCGACCATCGTTCCGTTTACGGAACAACGGTCGTGTAGCACCATAGCGGCATGACCCGGCCCCGCCCAGCCCGCCGGCCACCACTCGACGCCGACGCCGAGGCGGTCGGCCGCAGGCTCCGCGCCCTGCGTACCGAGCGCGGGGTCTCCCTCTCCGCGCTGGCCCGTACCGCCGGGGTCGGGAAGGCCACCCTCTCCGCGCTGGAGAACGGCACCCGCAACCCCACCCTGGAGACGCTCTACGCGATCACCGCCCAGCTCGGCGTACCGCTGGCGGCAGTACTCGCCGGACCCGCCGCCACCCCGACCGTCCGGGGCGCCACGGTCGTCGCCACCCTGCTGGAGTCGTTCACCGACACCGATGCCAGCTACGAGCTGTACCGGCTGCGGGTCCGCCCCGGCGGGGAGCAGGTCTCCCCCGCCCACCGACCGGGAGTCACCGAGCACGTCACGGTCTTCGCCGGGGTGCTGCGCGCCGGCCCGGTGGACGCCCCGCAGACCGCCTCCACCGGTGACCACCTGCGTTGGACCTCAGACGTCCCGCACGGCTACGCCGCCCTCGGCGACGAGGATGTCGCCGCCAGCCTGCTGTTGCGCTATCCCCGTAGCTGACCCACCACCGACACGGGGCTCATTTCTTCCACCCACGCACCAGTGCGTAGAGACGAATGGAGGGTGTATCCGGCAAGCTTGTCGTATGACGCTGATCCTCCGCTCGGCCATCATCAACGACGTCGGCCTGGTCCGCACCAACAACGAGGACTCAGCCCTCGCCGGTGAACGCCTGGTCGCGGTGGCGGACGGCATGGGTGGGCTCCCCGCAGGTGAGGTGGCCAGCGAGATCGTCATCCGCATCCTGGACGAGTTGGTCCCGCCCACCGGCACCGACGAGGCCGCCGAGGCGTTGCGTGCCGTGGTCTCCACCGCCAACCGACGCATCCGCGCCGCCATCTCCGCCGACCCGGCCCGCGAGGGCATGGGTACGACGCTGACCGCCGCCCTGCTCGCCGGGGACACCCTGGTCCTCGCCCAGGTCGGCGACTCCCGCTGCTACCTGCTGCGTGACGGCGAGTTGACCCAGCTCACCCGGGACGACACCTTCGTCCAGGCGCTTGTCGACCAGGGTGCGCTCTCCCCCGACCAGGCCCGCCACCACCCGCAGCGGTCCCTGGTGACCCGGGCCGTACAGGGGGCGGACGCGCCACCCGCGATCGGCGTGCTGACCGTGTTCGCCGGGGACCGGGTGCTGCTGTGCAGTGACGGGCTCTCCGACTACGTCGCCGACGAGGCGATCCACGGTGCGCTCGGCACCTACCAGGACCGACAGCACTGCGGCGAGCAGTTGGTCAAGCTGGCCCACCAGGCCGGCGCACCGGACAACGTCACAGTGGTGGTCTCCGACGTCACCGAGGGCTGAACCGGGCCAACCGGGTTGCGGCGGACCGCCGGCCGGGTTGGGATGGACGGATGCTCATCCGTCGCCTGGCCGCCGAGGAACGACTGACCACCAGCTTCCCGATCCAGGCGTACGCCTTCGAGGCGTCCCCGTTGAGCAGGGAGCGCGTCGACGCGTTCCACAGGTACCTGCCGTACAACAAGGGCAACCGGACGCTCGTGGTCGAGGAGGGGGGCGAGGCACGGGCCACCGCCAGCGCCATCCCGATGCGGCAGAACCTGCGTGGTGCGGTGCTGCCGATGGCCGGGGTCGCCGGGATCGCCACCCACCCGCTGGCCCGCCGGCAGGGGTATGTCCGCGCCCTGGTGTGCCAACTCCTCGACGAGATGCGTGACGGCGGGCACCCGGTGAGCGCGCTGTACCCGTTCCGGGCCAGCTTCTACGAGCGGTTCGGCTACGTGGGGCTGCCCCGGGCGCGTACCGTCCGGTTCTCTCCGGCCGAGTTGGCCCCGCTGCTACGTACCGAACTGCCCGGCACGGTGGGCTGGGAACAGATCGGCGCCGGGTACGCCCGCTACCGGTCGTTCATCGAGCGGTGCCTGCGCGAGCGGCACGGCTTCGCGATCTTCCCCGAGTTCCGGGACGTCGGCCTGCGCGACCGGGACGACAGGTGGCTGATCACCGCGACGATCGACGGCAGCGTGGTCGGCGCGCTCACCTACCGGATCGACGACCACGGTGGCGAGCTGGTCGGGGACGACCTGCTCGCCGCCGACCCGTACGCCCGCGCCCTGCTGTTGCAGTTCCTCGCCCGGCACGTCGACCAGGTGGAGCGGATCAGCCTCCAGATCCCCGCCGACGACCTGCCCGAGCTGTGGCTGACCGACCTGGCCGTGCACGTCGAGGCCCGGGTGACCCGACCCGGCTCACCGGCGCCGATGGCCCGCCTGCTCAGCGTGGACGTCCTCGCCGGGCTGCCCGCCGGACCCGGCCGGGTCCGGGTGGAACTGGTCGACGACCGCTGGCTCGCCGGCATCCACCTGCTCGCCGGCACCGGTGGCCGGTTGGAGCTGACCCCCGGTGGCCGGTCGGCGGTGGCCTCAGGCGGTCCGGTACCGGAGGCGACGCTCACCGCCGCCGGGTTGTCCGCGCTGGCGTACGGGGTGCTCGACCCGGCCGAGGTGCACATCCGAGGGCTGGGCGACGTCGGCCCGGAGGCAGCGGTCGAGCTGCGACGACTCTTCCCGCGCGCCCTCCCCTACCTCTTCGCCGACTTCTGACCCGGATTGCCCCAGGCCAGGGCCGGATTGCCCCAGGCCGAAGCCGGGTTGGCGCGGGACGGGGCCGGGTTGCCGCGGGACGGGGCTGGGTACGGTCCCCGGAATGCCGGAGTGGTTGCAAGCCGGGGCGTGGGGCCTGCTGGCCGGTTCCGCCCTGTTGGTCGGGGCCGCCGTCGGGTTCTTCGCCCGGGTGCCCCGCAAGGTCGTCGCGTCGATCATGGCGTTCGGTGCGGGCGTACTGCTCTCCGCGGTCTCGTTCGAGTTGATCGCCGAGGCGCACGAGCAGGGCGGGCTGCTGCCGACCGTGATCGGGGCGGCGGGCGGGGCGCTGGCGTACACCGGCGCGAACCTGCTCCTCGCCCGACGGGGTGCCCGGCACCGGAAGCGGTCCGGCGAGGAACAACCCTCCGAGCAGGAGCAGCCCGGCTCCGGGTCGGCGATCGCGGTGGGTGCGCTGCTGGACGGCGTACCCGAGTCGGTGGTGATCGGCGCGAGCCTGCTCACCGGCGGCCCGGTCAGCCTGGTCACCGTGGTCGCGGTCTTCCTCAGCAACGTGCCCGAAGGGCTGTCGAGCGCCGCCGGCATGCGCCGGGCCGGCCGCTCCCGCCGGTACGTCTTCGCTCTGTGGACGGCGATCACCCTGATCAGCGGCATCGCGGCGCTGCTCGGCAACACCCTGCTGGGCGGTGCGCCACCGGAGGTGCTGGCCACCATCACCGCCCTGGCCGCCGGGGCGATCCTCGCGATGATCACCGACACCATGGTTCCGGAGGCGTTCGAGGACGCCCACCTGCTGGTCGGCCTGATCACCGTCCTCGGCTTCCTCACCGCCTTCGCCCTCTCCCACACCTGACCCACCCCCACCTCACACCCACATCCCGCGCCCCGCCCAGTCCGCACCCCGCCCAGCAAGGTCACGAGCAGCCCCGCACACGAGCAGCCCCGCACACGAGCAGGCCGAGGGGCGGGGCGTCGCTGGTCAGTAGGGGTTGCCCTGGCCGGGGGCGCGGCCCCGGAGCAGGCCGGCGGGACGACCGGGAAGGTCGGGGGCACCGGACATCGGCGGACCGCCGGTGTGCGCGCCGCGGGCCATCCCGGCGAACAACTCCTTCAGCGCGGTCACCGCGTCGACCTGCGGCTGCCAGCCGAGTTCGGTCTCGGCCCGAGCGCTGGACATCAGCGGCGCGTTGAGGCCCAGTTCCACCCAGCCCGCGTCCACCGGCTGGAGCCGGAACCGCCAGGTCAGCGCGGCGGCGACACGTAGCACCGGAGCGGCCACCGGCACCGTCCAGCCCTTGAAGTGCCGGGCCACCAGCTCCGGGGTCAGCACCGGGTCCGCGGCGACGTTGAACGCGCCGCGCGCATCACCGAGGACCGCCCGGGCGTACGCGTCGGCGACGTCGTCGGCGTGCACCGCCTGCATCCGCAGCCGGCGGTTGGCCGGTACGAGCGGAATCCGCCCGTGGCGCAGCAGCCGCACCGGGGCGAGTGGCCCGAGGAAGTACCTGGTGATCTCGGTACCCGCGTCCCGCTGGAAGATCAACCCGGGGCGCAGCCGGACCACCCGCAGCTGCGGATGTGCTGCCTCGACGGTGTCCAGCATCGCCTCGACCTCGGCCTTGTCCCGGCTGTACGACGAACCGGGCACCCCGGTCGCCGGCCACCGCTCGCTGACCGGGTGGTCCTTCGGGCCGGGCGCGTAGGTGCCGACCGACGAGGCGTACACCAGGGCGGGGACGCCGGCCCGCACGGTGGCCTCGGTCACCGCGCGGCTGCCGCCGACGTTGGTCCTGTGCAGGGTGCGCTGGTCGTGGCTGGGCTGGATCTGCCAGGCCAGGTGCACGACGGCGTCGGCCCGCGCGAAGATCGCGGTCAGCGTGTCGACCGCGTCCGGCGCCCCGATGTCGCAGGAGTGCCACCGCACCCCGTCGTACGGCGCGCCGGCGTCCGGGGCGGGCAGTCGGCGGGCGACGCCGACCAGGTCCAGCCCCGGTTCCCGGCCCAGCCGACGCAGCACCGCCGTGCCCACGTTGCCACTGGCCCCCACGATCACGATCCGCATGCCGGCTGCGGTACCCGCTGAGCCCGACCCCAACCCCGAACCGCCCTACCGGCCCCGACTGCCCCACCCCGGCTCGACCCACCCGGGCCCGGACCACAACGGCACGACCTGACAACGGCCCGGACCACAACGGCCCGGACCGTGGCCGGCGGTGTCCGGTCGACCGGACACCGCCAGCTCGCCGCCGTGGCGGGACCACCGCCCGGGGCGGCCCGGTCGTGGGTCAGCCGCCCGCCGGGGTACGGGCCGGACCGTTGTCGACCAGGCGGAACGTGCTCAGCAGGGGTGCGTCCCCCAGCTCTTCCAGGATCAGGCCACGGCTCGGCGAGAACTGGAGGAACGCCGAGTTGTTGCTGATCGCGTACGCGCCCTTGCCCGCGCTCGCGATGGTGAAAAGCTGGGCCGGCTTGCGGGAGTCGCAGGCCGCCCCCTCGACGGTGAGCGACCCGCCGTTGGCCGGGTTGACCACCTGCCAGCAGGCGGGGTCGTCGCTGGCGGGGTGGTTGTCGCGCCTGCCGTACGACTTGATCAGGTATTTGCCGGCACCGGTCGGCGTCGGCACGAACAGTTGGCGTCCGCTGTCGTCGTCGACCTCGACGAGGGTGCCGCCGTCCAGCGCCACCCCGGACTCCGTCGACTGCACCCGGACGATGGTCACCTCCCGCTTGCCGGACAGCACGGACCCGGCGGAACCGGCCGTGGCCGACGGCTTCGCGGTGGGCTTGGGGGGTGTCGTGGCCGTCGCCGAGGGGGTCACCGGCTCGCCGGGCACTGCCGTACCGCTGGGCGTCACGGCACCGGTGGGTGTCACGGTGCCCGACGGCGTCGCGCTGGCCGACGCGGCGTCGGTGGGCGTCCCGGTGCCGTCCCCGCAGGCCGCCAACGCGCCCGAGCATGCCAGCAACGCCACCCCGGTAACCCACTTCACCTTGAACATGCTGTGCTCCTCAAACCGGACCCCGCACGGGTGCGCGGAGCTCTCCACACCTGAACCTCACACCGGCGCTGAAAGCGCCGCAGCACAGACTGGACGCCGGTGGTCACCCGCCGGTTTCCCCGTACCCGGAAGAACCTGAGATCGTCGGCACCGCCGGGCCGCCGCGCCGCGGCCAGTCGCGGTGGCCGGCGCAGTGCGATGGTCCGAACCGGACGGTGTCGGCACGCCGGCTCGGCTCGACGAGCCTGGAGCCGCGAGCTGAGGTGATTATCCAGAAACACACAGTGATGAGAAGTGACGGAGAATCACCCCGGCTCCGCCCGAACACCCTATCGCCCAGCGTGTCGCAGACATGACTTTAGGCTGTGTAGCCAGCTTAAACGCTTGATCATGGATCTCTGTGAAGATTGTGGACAGTGCGGCATCTACATTCCGGCCTCGCCACGGATAGTAATTGCAGACCGAGGGCGACTAGGGAGAATGATGAACGAAGCGCTGGCGGAGACGCTCTCCGGCTCCGAAGCGATGGCCGCGACCCTGGCCGTTGCCGCGACGGCAGCGGGCTTGCTACGGGCCTATGTTGCGCACCGGACACGTCTACACGAGGAACGTGAGGCGTCGACACGTGCCGCGGCCCGGATGAGGGGGCTGGTAAGGCTGGCAGCGGTTCAGCATGACGTGGTGCGAATCGTGGAGCGTGATCGTGACGGGCACCGCAGGGTGGAGCTGGGAGCCTGTGGCATGCAGCGGTGCGAGACCCCCGGGGAGGCCGCATGATCGAGATCGAGGGCACCGCTGCCCGGACGCCGGAACCGGTCGACAAGGAGGCGATGCGACAGGCGGACGCCGCGCGTCTCAAAGCCAGGCACGATCAGGAATTCGCCAGCTTCGCCGAGGCCTCCTACCACACGGTGGAACGAATTCTCCGGGCGGAGTGCCGGGACCGTGAGGCGGTCGAGGACGCGCTCAACGAGGCGTACGCGCACGGGCGCGACCAGTGGCACAAGATCCGTATCTACACCAAGCCGGTCGGCTGGGTGATCACCACGGCCCGGAACAAGATCCGCAAGGACCGCCAACGACGTCAGCGCGAAACCGCAGTCGCGCCGGAAGACCTGCCACCCGCGCCGGACTCCGACATCGCCGACGTGTGGGAGGCGCGGGAGACGTTACGGAACTGGTTGCACCAGCTTCCCTCGCGGCACGCCGAGGTGTTCCAGATGTCGCGCGAGGGGTTCTCCAATCTGGAGATCGCCCGCATCCTCGGCCTGACCGAGAACAGCGTCCGGACCTACAAGGTCGCCGCGAGGAGAAAGCTGCGTGAACTGGCCGAGAAGGCGGGTTACACGAATCCGGAAGGCAGACGGCGTCAGGGAGGAAGTCGTGGATCTCGATGACATTCTGGCGCTGGCCGAGACGGGCCGGCCCAGTCCTCTCGAACTCGCCCGCGCCCGCCGCGTGGCGCGGGCAGCGCAGGGGCACTACGACTCCGCCGTCGCCGACGGCTACCGGATATTCGTCGACAGCGATCTGTTCGACCCGTTGAGCGAAGATGTCGACGAGGCGACCAGGGTCGCCCGTGCCGCCCAGTTGGCGAAGCAGGGCACGATCACCTGGACGCCCGGCGGGGGCGGCGCCCGAGGATCCGGACGCCTCTGCTGGTCGGACGAGATGGCGATGATCTTCGGACAGGCGCCTGGAACCCTCCACCTCACCCCCGAGAGCCTGGTCGATCTCGTTCATCCCGCGGACGTGGAGATGCTGCGCCGGACCGTCCGGACGGCATGGCAGCAGAGCAGGCCCGACGACGTCGAGTTCCGGGTGATCCATCCGGGTGGCAGCGTCCGTCACGTACGCTGCCACCTCGAAATCCTGACCACCGCCGACGAACCGTCGGGGATCATCGCCACCGGAGCGGACGTCACCGCGTGTGAGCTGGCCCGACAGGAGCGCCAGCGGCTCGCCGTTCGACGTGGGATGCTCTGTGCCGATCTGGCCGTGCAGGACACCGTGACCGGACTGCCGACGCGTGGCTACCTCATCGACGAGGTGGACCGGGCACGCCGGACCACCGGCGGGGCGGTCGTCGTCGTGGCGACCGAACCGGCCACCCGGCTACCCGACGCCCTCACCGATGACGACCGCGACGAGTTGGCAGCCGCGATCGCCCACCTCCTACGCGAGACCGTCGGTGCCGACGTGACCTGCGGTCCGGTCGGCTCCGGCTGGTGGGGGGTGCTGCTCGGTCGCGCCGACGGGCACCCGGAGGCTGCCGAGACCCTGGCGACCCGACTCGTCGACACGTTCCGACGCCACCTGTTCAGCGTCCGTCAGCGGACCCTGCGCCTCAACACCTGGGCGGGTCTGGTGCACTTCGGCAGCGGTATCGCCGACACCGGGTTCGACCTCCTCGTCGACGGTGAGCATGCGGCCCGGGACGCGCGCCGCAACGCCGCCCCGATCACGGTTCTCGACCAACCGGTTGCCGCCGACGACCGGACCGACCGGTGCCGTTCCCGGGTACGAGGTGCGGTGTCGGCCAACAGGTTCGCCCTTTACGCCCAGCCCATCGTCGACCTTCGCCTCAACCAGGTCACCCGGCACGAGATCCTTCTCCGGGTGCGCAGCGACATCGGCGAACCGACCGCGCCCTGGGCCTTCCTCGACATGGCCGAACGCGTCGGTGAGATCCTCGCCGTGGACAAGTGGGTCATCGACCACGCCCTGGCACTCATCGGTCGGGGTGCGCAGACCTCCCACTACCAGATCAACGTCTCCGGCAAGTCGCTCGCCGACCCGGGCCTGCTCCACTACGTGAACGAGGCGATCCGTCGCCACCGGGTCAAGCCGGAGTGCCTGACCTTCGAGATCACCGAGACCGCTCTCATCGAGAATCGCAACGAAGCCCTGGCCTTCGCCACCGGGATCAGGCAGGCCGGCTGCCATTTGGCGCTCGACGACTTCGGCACGGGATACGGCGCCCTCGCCCATTTGCGATATCTTCCGGTGGACTTGGTGAAGATCGATGGAATGTTCGTCGTCAACCTCTGCCGGTCACCGGCCGACCAGGCGGTCGTGTCGAAACTGGTGGAGCTGTGTCACACCCTCGGTATCCATGTGGCCGCCGAGTACGTGCAGGACGAGGAAACCCTCGAACTGCTGCGAAGCTGGGGGGTCGACTTCGCCCAGGGTTACGGAACCGGGCGGCCTGAGCCGATAGCGGTGAACCCGAAGCAACAGGTGCAGACGATCGAACTCGAGCTGCGGCTTCCGCCGGAGCAGATCGCCATGGGCTGATTGAGAGGCCCGGCCCTCGGCCGGCCCGGCATCCCGCGGTCCACGGCATGGTCGGCCAGCCGACCGGAGGTGCCCGACGGGGCCGGACCGACCGGGTGCCACCCTCAGCAGCCCGCCAGGATTCGCCGACCGCGGCGCGTCCAGCGCCCGCGGTCGGTCAGGAACGCCTCGGCCACATTGCGTCCCGATCGCTGACCAGCGCAAAGGGACGGAACCGTCCACAGTTGTCGAATCGCGGCCGGGTGCGCGACCGGATAGACGGTAAGGTTGGCACCCATCGGCGTCGGCCAGTGGCGCTCGACGTCTGGTGTATTAGGCTTGACCAGGATTGGATACGACGACTTGGCGCACAATCAGGCCGATCGCGAAGACCCGCGCCGCGCCTCAGACGATCAGGCCCCACCGACGACATCGGGTCGGCGTGCCGGTCGACCGCAGTCGATCAAACGTCGCGTGATCAGGCTGGTGCTCATTCCCAGCGTCGTCGCCCTGGTCGTCTGGCTCGTCGCCTCCGGCTATCTCATCTTCCAGGGCTTCTACAACCGCCAGGTCGCGAACAGTGTCCGGCAGGTGTCGATCCCGGCGGTGTCGGCGCTGTCCTCGATCCAGCAGGAGCGGCGGTTGAGCGTCAGCTACCTGACCCAGCCGTCCCGGGACCTGGGCAGGCTGATCGAGCAACGGCAGCAGACCGATCAGCGGGTGGCCGCCCTGCGCCCGGTCGCCGACTCCGCGCTGGCCAGCGCCCCGGACTCGATCGTGTCACGGTGGCGGACACTGGCGGGCCTGCTCGACGAACTGCCGAGCATACGGAGCACCATCGATTCCCGGTCGGCCAACGGATCGGGTGTCTACGACTTCTACAACCGGCTGCTCGACGCCTCCACCGACCTCTTCGACACCCAGGCGAGAATCGTCCCCGACGTCGCCGCCGCCCAGGGTGGCATCGCGGCGACCGAGGCGTTCCGCGCCAGTGACCTGATGTCGCGGGCAGGCTCCACGATCGACGGTGCGTTCGGTGCCCGTACGCTCAGCCCGGAGGATCACCTCGACTTCACCAGGCTGGTGGGGGCCTACCATGCCGGCCTGACCAACGTGGCGCCGCACCTGGAGCCGGACGCCCGCCAGCGCCTTGCCGCGATCACCGCGAGCGGATCGTGGAAGGAGCTCGCCGCAGCGGAGAGTGCCCTGGTCAGCAGCGGCCCATGGCGCTCCGGCACACCCCGCGCGTTGACGTTCAACCGGACCCAGTGGGAGACCCTCACCCGGCAGGTCTCCGACGAGCTGATCAATCTGACCGTCGTCCAGGCCGACAAGGTCTCGGCCCGGACCCTGCGCACCGGCAACACCCAGCTGCTGACCGCCTCGCTGGGCAGTCTGATCGCGTTGCTCGTCGTCATCGCCGCGATCATCTGGGCGATCCGCCAGTCGCAGATCCTGGTCGACCGGGCGCTGTCGGTCCGCCTCGCCCAGCTCGGTCGGGACGCCGAGGCGGTGGTCGACAAGCAACTGCCCGCCATGATGGACCGGCTCCGCCGACGGGAGAAGGTCGACCTCGCTGCCGAGCTGCCCCTCCAGGAGTACGGCAGCGACGAGATCGGCCGGGTCGCCGAGGTCATCAACCGCTCGTTGCAGGCGGCGGCGGGCGCTGCCGTGGACGAGGCGAAGACCCGGGCGGCGGGTATCGCGATGCTGATGGGTGTCGCCCGGCGTCCGCAACGCCCGCTGCAACGCGGTCTGAAGGTCATCGAGGACCTGCAGAACCGGATCGGTGACGAGAAGCTGTTGGCGGAGCTCTTCGACATCAACCACCAGCTCACCCAGACCCGCCGCTTCCTGGAGAACCTCGTCATCCTGGCAGGCGGCCAGATCGGCAGGCGCTTCCAGAATCCGGTGCCGGTACGGCGGGTGCTGCTGGCGGCCTTCGCCGAGGCCCAGCAGTACCAACGCATCACCCTGCGCAGCGCACCCGACGTGGCGGTCCTCGGCCCGGCGGTGGCCGGCACCGTCCACCTGGTGGCCGAGTTGCTCGACAACGCGCTGGCGTTCTCCCCGCCCGAGACCACGGTCTGGGTCACCTGCATCGAGGTCAAGCGCGGTATCGCGGTGGAGATCGAGGACGCCGGGGTGGGGATGCGGGCGGACGCGTTGGAGCGGGCGAACGAGCTGCTGGCCACCGCGCCCACTCCGGACGTGACGGCGCTCAAGGACGGTGCCCAGGTCGGTCTGCACGTGGTGGCGGAGCTGGCCAAGCGGGACGGCATCCAGGTGAGCCTGCGCGCCTCGGCGTACGGGGGTCTGTTGGCGATCGTGTTGCTGCCCGACCGGGTGATCGCCACCGACCCGTTCACCACCGACCTGGACCGCACCGACCCGGGCGTCCTCCCGCTCGGCGCCGTCGCCACGGCGATGTCGCGCCCCGGCGTCGGGGCGGTGCTGCCGGTCGGCGGTGGCCGACGGGAGCTGCACCCCGCCGCGGGGGCCCGGCCCACCGCGATGGCGACGACGGCGGTGAGCGGCTCGGTGCAGGCGCCGGCCGACCCCGCCGGGGACCGACGGCCCGACCGCACCGGGGGCACCATGACCGAGATTCCGACGCAGCGTGGCGCGGTCCGCGGCGACTCGTCCGCTCCCCAGGTCGCCGACCGTCCGCCCCTGCCGCACCGCCGGCCGCAGCAACACCTCGCCCCCGAGTTGCGGGAGGACGGCCTGCCCGGACAGGCCCCTGACGCGGCGCCGGCCGCCGCCCGGTCACCGGAGGAGGCCCGGGACCGGTTCACCAGGTACCAGCGGGCCTGGGCCGCTGGTCGGGCGGCGAAAAACGGGGACTCAGCCAGCAGAGACGACCAAGGCAGGAAAGCATGACCTACTCGGCATCGCAGAACGATCTGACCTGGATCCTGGACGATCTGGTAGAGGTCCCTGACGTTGTCTACGCGGTTGTCCTGTCCACCGACGGGCTGATCGTGCAGAAATCCACGTCGCTCCCGCAGGACGCCGGGGAGTTGCTTGCCGCCGGCGCGTCGTCCCTGCACAGCATCGCGGCGGGGATGGGCCGACGCTTCGACAGCGGGCCGGTGCAACAGGTCATCATCGAGTACGAGGGGCGGACGCTGTTCGTCGCCGCCGCCGGTCAGAACGCCCGGCTGGCGGTGCTCTGTGAACAGTCCGTCGACATGGGCACCGTCGCGTACGAGATGAGTCGCCTGGTCACCCGGATCGGCGACTACCTCGGCTCCGAGGCCCGCCTGGACGGCGCGGTGCTCGCCGATCGTCCCGGGTCGAAATCATGACGTACGACGTGTGGGACGGCGACGACGAGGCGGAGGCCGGCCGTCTCGTGCCGCTGTACATTCTCGTCAACGGACGGACCAGCCCCCGGAACACCAGCCTGGACCTGGCCACCCAGGTGATCGCCCTCCCGGCCGATCAGAGCCGGTTGGAGCTGGAATACCGGGACATCCTCCACCAGTGCACCGGGTGGATCTCCATCGCCGAGATCGGTGCCTACCTGCACCGCCCGCTGGCCATCACCAAGGTGATGGTCGACGTGCTCCACGAACAGGGGTTTCTGGACATCGGCTCGCCGGCACAGGAGAAGATCGCCGACCGGTGGCTGCTGGAGACGGTTCTCGCCGGCCTCCAGCGGATATAGACAAGAGGGACTGATACACGTGGATCGGAAATCGGTGAAGGTCGTCGTGGCGGGCGGCTTCGGCACCGGCAAGACCACCCTGGTCGGATCGGTCAGCGAGATTCCGCCACTGGTCACCGAGGAGGTCCTCACCCAGGCCAGCATCGGTGTGGACGACATCACCGGGGTCGAGGGCAAGACGAGCACGACGGTCGCGCTGGACTTCGGGCGGATCACCATCAGCAACGACGTCGTGCTCTACCTGTTCGGCACCCCGGGGCAGGACCGGTTCTGGTTCATCTGGGACGAGCTGGCGCAGGGGGCGGTGGGGGCGATCGTGCTTGTCGACACCCGCAGGCTCGGCACCAGCTTCCCGGCCGTCGACTACTTCGAGCGCCGGGGCATCCCGTTCGTCGCCGCCGTCAACCGGTTCTACGGCGAGTGTCCCTACACCGAGGAGGAGATCCGCGCCGCGCTGGAGTTGGACCCGACAGTGCCGCTGTTGTGGTGCGACGCGCGGGACCGGGCCTCCAGCAAGCAGGCGCTGATCGAGCTGGTCCGGCACGCGCTGGCCCGGCTGCCCGCCACCGCCTGAGCTACGCCGGCCCGGCGGCCGGGTGGCCAGGCCACCGCCTGGGCCACGCCGGCCCGCCGGCCCGGCGGCCCGGCACGCCCGGCCTCACCGCCTCGTCGGGAGCTGCGCGAGCCGCACCTTGAAGTGGCGCAGCAGGGGTGGCGACGAGACCACCCGGTAGCCGGTGACCCGCTCGGGTTCCTTGGCGATGTCGGCGAGCACGGCGGCCACGTACTCGAAGTGGGTGTCGGTGTAGACCCGACGCGGGATGGCCAGGCGCACCAGTTCGAAGGGGGCCGGGGTCACCAGCCGGTGCTTGTCGTCCATCCCGCCCAGGTAGAGCGATCCCAACTCGGCGCAGCGGATGCCACCGTCGAGGTAGAGCTGGCAGCCGAGGGCGTGGCCGGGGAACTCCTGCGGTGACAGGTGGGGCAGCAACCGGCCGGCGTTGAGGTAGAGGGCGTGGATGCCCGGCGGTTGCACCGTGTCCACGCCGGCGTCGTTGATCAGCCGGGCCAGCCGGGCGGTGGAGGCGGCCCGTGCCCCGAGGTATGCGGGATCGACCACCTCGCGCAGCCCCTGGGCGAGCCGTTCGAGGTCGTGACCGGCCAGGCCGCCGTAGGTGGAGAAGCCCTCGGTGGCGATCAGGTTCGCCTCGCACCGGGCGTGCAGCTCGTCGTCGCGCAGCCCGATGAGCCCACCGATAGCCGACAGGCCGTCCTTCTTGAGGCTCACCACGCAGCCGTCGGCGAGCCCGAAGGCGTGGGTGGCGATCTGCCGTGGCGTCCAGTCCTGATAGCCCGGCTCGCGCTGCCCGACGAGCCAGGCGTTCTCGGCGAACCGCGCCGCGTCCAGGAAGAACGGCACCCGGTGGTGGCGGCACAGGTCGCGTACGGCGGTGAGGTTGGCCATCGACACCGGTTGCGCGCCGAGGCCGTTGTTGGTGATGGTCATCAGGACCAGCCCGACCCGGTCCCGTTCCGGCCCGGTGAGGGTGCGTTCCAACGCGTCGAGGTCGATGTTCCCCTTGAACGGGTCGGTGCCGTCGAGGTCGAACGCGGCCGGGCAGGGGAGGTCCCGGGGCTCCGCGCCGACCAGTTTGACGTTGGCGTGGGTGGTGTCGAAGTGGGTGTTGCTGAGGCAGAGCTGGCCGGGCTTCAACAGGCTGGTGAAGAGCACCCGTTCGCCGGCCCGGCCCTGGTGCACGGGGAGGATGTGCGGATATCCGGTGAGGTCGTGGACCTCGTCCCGGAACCGGAACCAGGAGCGCGCCCCGGCGTACGACTCGTCGCCGAGCGCGGCGGCAGCCTCCTGCGCGGCCGAGGTGGCCCCGGTGCCGGAGTCCGACAGCAGGTCGATGGTGATCTGGTCGGCGCGCAGGTTGAACGGGTTGAACCCCGCCTCCGCCAGGGCCTCCTGCCGCTCCTGCGGGCTCAGGAAGGGGATCGGCTCGACCACCTTGATCCGGTACGGGGGCAGCATCTTGTACGCGTCCACGGCCACAACTCGCTTTCCGAGGGGATTCAGAGGTGTCCTGCTCCGGCCCAGCCGGTCGGAGCCGCCAGCGCCGCACCGTCCACGGTCGACCGGTGGCGTGCCGGCGGACTCACCTGGTACGCCTCGGCGGACAGGTAGACGGTCACCCCCGGTCGGGGTGCGCCCAGCCGCAGGGACAGGTGCGGGATCAGCCCGACGCCGTCGCGCAGTGGTCGACGGGCCACCGCGGCGAGCGCCCGGTCCAGCACCGTGCGGTCGAACCCGTAGCGGTCCAGCACCGCCACCACCCGGTCGTACGCCTCCTCGTCGTCCTCGACGTAACCCCGGATCGGCACGTAGAGGCTGTAGCCGACGGGCCGGTCGACCCCCTCGACCAGGGTGTAGCTACCCACCAGCGGGAGGCCGACGAACCGGGTCCGGTCGCCACCGGCCAGCGCGCAGAACTCGGCGAGCCGGCTCGCGTCGACGTCGTCGACCACACCGGCCGCCCGGACGACGTCCCGCACCTGGGCGTCGTGGTGGGTCAGGTAGAGCTTGACCCGCGCCTGCGCGCTGTCGTGCAGGTCGAGGGCGAAGAACGTCAGGCGGTCCCGGTGGCCCAGCTCGCCCGGCCGGATGCCGTGGTCGAGCATCGTCTGGTAGGACCTGCCCAGCCCGAGCCGGTGCAGCGCCTCGGACACCAGGCTCGGGGCCCGGTCGACCCCCCTGACCTCCGGGTTGAGGTAGACCTTGAACTCCGGTCGCCGGCCGCTGCGGAATACCAGCGAGCACCAGAGCGCGAACACGCCCTGCGGGTCGTAGGTGGCGAACAGGTCGCGCACCGAATCCAGCCGGGACGTCGACAGGCCGGCGCGGTGCGCCTGGGTGTCCAGGAACCGCTGGGTGGCGAGCATGTTGGCCAACCGGCCCGGCGGCGCTCCCAGCGTCTCGCCCAGAATCCGTACCGTCGGCGGCTCGGTGGGGCTGAAGGCGACGGAGAACTCCACAGGGGTGTGGTCGTCGGCGACGTTGGACGGCCAGGGTGGCGGGGCCGACAACGGCTGCGGACCGGCCGGGCCGAGCAGGCCCTCCAACAGTTCCAGCGGCTCCGCCGCACCGATCCCGACGGCCGCGCACAAGCGCCGCAACTGGTCACCCAGTCGATCGGAAAGGAACACCTCGTCCATCAGTTCCCTCTCCCGATCACGCCGACTGACCGAAAGAGACCTTAGGAATGATTTCGCCACAAGGTCAAGATTGATCACAACTTGCAATGACATAGCAGGATCGAAAATGGCAAATCGCCCCTGATTAACCACTCAGCGTGGCGTACAGGACACGTTACAACACGTTGATGGTTGCGCTGGGACGTGGATCGACGACACTGAGTCGCCCGGGTCGCGCCGTCGCCACGACGTCAGGTCGTACCCCCGGCCGGCGTACCCCCGGCGGAGGGCGGGGCGTCCGGTAGGGAGGCGCGGGCAGCGGCCAGCACCTCCGGGTCGGCGCAGCCTACGGCGTAGCCGGCGATGCGGCGGCGGATGTCCCTGGTGAGCAGTCGGACGCCGATCCGGTCGGCGATCGGGCGCAGGAACGCTGGCCGGCAGCGGAAGCTGTAGCGCCAGGTGGCGACCGTGTGGCCCGGCTCGGGTGCGGGGGCGAACCGCCAGCCGCCGGCGAACATCTCGAAGAACCACGGCCCGCGCACCATCTTCATTCCGACGTTCGTCGGCGGGGCGAAGGAGACGTACTCGCTGATCATCACCAGACCGTGCCGGGACCGGGTGAAGGTGCGCACCCCCTTGCCGGGACGGGTGGCCCCGTCGGTGAAGTGCTGCTCGCGGACAAACGGGTCCCACCGGTAGCGCACCGGCGCGACGGTCTGCGACACCGCGAAGGCCAGCTCCGGTGGGATTCCGACGGTGGTCACCGCCTCGACGACAGGCATCAGCGGCGGGGCGTGACGGCCGACAGCAGCTCCGGCATCCGGCGGTCCAGCACGTCCCCGGCCAGGTACGCCCCGAGCAGCGCCGCCCCCGCCCCGTACGCCGCGCCGACCGGTAGGGCCAGCCAGAGCCAACCGTCGCCGAGCAACCCGGCGGCCACCACCATCGGTACGGCCGCAGCCGCCGAGGCGACCATCGACAGCAGGGTGAGCATGCTCTTGGCGATCCCGGAACCGGTGTTCATCGCGAACGGGTTGCTCGTCTCCGGCAGCGAGTACGCCCCGAGCACCGAGATGAACCCGTTGATCGCCAGCCCCGCACCGTACGCGGCGAGCAGCGCGCCCGCCGCCACCCCGAACCATTCCGGCCGACCGAGCACCACGCTGATGATCAGGGCGACGACGCCCAGCATCGGCAGCACGTACACCGAGAAGGCGGTCATCCGGGCGCGCAGCTCCAGCCGACCCGGCACCCCGGCCACCACGTTCGCCGCGTAGGCGCTGCCGTCGAAACCGAACTGGTTGGCCAGGGTCACCGAGGCGAGCACGCCGACGAAGAGCATCGAGATGCTGAGCAGCACCGGCGACGAGTCCCCGGCGACCTCGAAGCCCTCCGCGCCGGCGGTGAAGCCCGCCCCACCGAGGTTGACCATCACCGGCACGAAGATCCCGACCACCGCGATGGTGATCAGGTTGGCCCGCCGTCGGGCGTCCCGCCACCAGTAGCGGCACTCCCGGGCCACCAGCGCGCCGAACCGGTCCCGACGGGTCCAGCCGACCGCCCGGGGGAAGAGTTGGGCGACCGGGCCACCGGTCGGCGACCGCCGGGCCTTCGTCGGGGCGGCGCTGGCCGCGCCGACCATCGCCGACTCCAGCGACCGGGACCACCAGAACAGCAGCGCCCCGATGGTCGCCGCGGTGATCAGCAGCTTCACCGGGACCGCCCAGGCCCGGCCCTCGGCCACGTCCAGGCCGATCGTCCAGGGCGCGCCGAACGGGGTCCAGCCGACGATCCGGGCCGCCCCGACCAGCCGGTCCCAGTCGGTCGACCGCACCGCGGCCAGCACCACGAGCTGCAACGGGCCGATCGAGGCGGCCACCACGGCCAGCAGCACGGCGGCCAGGTCGCGTACCCGACGGGACCGCAGCATTGTGGCGAACGCGCTTGTCACCGCGCGGCTGGCGGCGACGCAGAGCAGCACTCCGACGACCACCCCGAGGGCGGCGACGACGCCGGCCGCCGCACCACCGAGCAGCGTCGCGCTGACCACCAGCCCGGCCACGGCGACCAGCACCGCGAACACCGGGACACTGACCAGCGCCGCCGTGAACAGCCCGGTGACCAGGGTGCGGCGGGTGAGCGGCAGCAGCGCGAAGCGGGCCGGGTCGAGGGTCTCGTCGACGCCGAAGAAGACAAGTGGCAGCAGCAGCCAGCCGAGCACCAGCACGCCGCCGCCGAACGATGCCGCCATCACCGCGTAGCGGGGTTCGTCGGCGAAGCCGGGGGCGGCGAACATCAGGAAGCCGCCTGCCGCGAACCAGAGCCCGACCAGCACCCCGGTCACGAACAGTGCGACCCGCCAGCCCTGACCGCGGAAGTTGTTGCCCATCACCCGCAGCTTGAGCCGGACGAAGTGGCGCGGGGAGACCGCCCGTACCCGCTCGGCGGGTGTGCTCACCGGGACAGCCACGCCAGCTCCTCACCGGTCGCCGTCCGGCCGCCGACGACCTCGACGAAGACGTCCTCCAGGGACCGCTCGCCGCGTACCTCGGCGAGGGTGCCGACCCGCTTGATGGTGCCCTCGGCGAGGATCGCCACGTGCGAACAGAGCCGCTCGACGACCTCCATCACGTGACTGGAGAAGACCACGGTCCCGCCGCCGACCACGTACCGGTGCAGGATGTCGCGGATCAGCGCCGCCGACACCGGGTCGACCGCCTCGAACGGCTCGTCGAGCACCAGCAGCCGGGGGCCGTGCAGCAGCGCGCAGGCCAGGCCGATCTTCTTCTTCATGCCTGCCGAGTAGTCGACCACCAGGGTCCGGCCGGCGTCGGTGAGGGCCAGCACGTCGAGCAGTTCCGCCGCGCGCTGGTCGACCACCGCCGGGTCCATGCCCCGCAGCAGACCGTGGTACGCCAGCAGCTCCGCCCCGGTGAGCCGGTCGAACAGCCGGACGCCGTCGGGCAGCACGCCGAGCAGCCGTTTGGCCTCGACCGGGTCGCCCCAGACGTCGTGCCCGAGCACCCGGGCCGCACCGTGGTCGGGCCGGAGCAGCCCGACGGCCATCGACAGGGTGGTGGTCTTGCCGGCGCCGTTGGGGCCGAGCAGGCCGTAGAACGAGCCGGCGGGGACGGCCAGGTCCACCCCGGCGACCGCCACCTTGCCGTCGAACTGCTTGGCCAGGCCGCGGAGTGCCAGCGCGGGGTGTTCACCAGTCATGTGTCGACCGTATCCGGACCGGGCGAGTGGCCGCACCCGCTGAGGGACGATCCCGGCTCATCCCCGAGACGGACGGGGTGAGCCGCACCACCCCGGAGATGACGCCGGCCAACCGGACAGAAAGTCAGGAGCGCAGTGACTCGGGCGCGTGCAGGCGGAGCATGGTGGCCCCGACGTCGACCGGGGTGCGGCGTCGGGTCGCCACCGACACCGCGATCATCACGGTGAAGGCGAGCGGCACCGTCCAGGCCGCCGGCTGGGTGGTGAGGGTGGCCGGCCAGCCGGCCAGCGGCGGCCCGAGCACGGTGACCAGCACCGCGCCGATCGCCGCCCCGCCGCCGACAAGCACCCCCGCCGCCGCGCCGAGGTCGGTCAGCCCGCGCCACCAGATGCCGAGCACGAGCAGCGGGCAGAAGCTGGACGCGGCGACCGCGAAGGCCAGCCCGACCACCTGGGAGACGTCCAGCCCGGAGACGTTGAGGGCGAGCACCGCCGGCACCCCGCCGGCGATCACCGTGGCCAGCCGGAAGCCGCGTACCGAGCCGCGCCCCAGCACGTCGGTGGAGATCACCCCGGCGACGCTGGTGAGCAGCCCCGACGAGGTGGACAGGAAGGCGGCGAACGCCCCGGCGGCGACCAGTGCGGCGAGCAGCCGCCCGGTGACGCCGTCGCCGAGCGCCGCCTCGGGCAGCAGCACCACCACCGCGTCGGTCTGCCCGCTGACAAGCAGTTGCGGGGTGTAGATCCGGCCGAGCACGCCGTAGAGGGTGGGCAGCAGATAGAAGACGCCGACCAGGGCCAGCACCACGAGCGTGGTCCGCCGGGCCGCCGCGCCGTCGGGGTTGGTGTAGAAGCGCACCAGCACGTGCGGCAGCCCCATGGTGCCGAGGAAGGTGGCCAGGATCAGCGAGTAGGTGGCGAACAGGCCCCGGTCGTCGTCCCCGGCGGCGCTGGGCAGCAGCCAGTCGGCCGCCCCGGTGGCCACCCCGGACACCTCGGGCACCGGGTCACCGGCGGCGAAGCTCAGCTCGTCGCCGGGGCGTACCTCCCGGATGGTGCCGTCGGGGAAGGTGAGGGCCGCCCGGTGCTCGACCACGACGGTGGTCGCGGTGCGGAACGCCGGCCCGTCGGGCGGGGTCACCGCCGGGCGGGCGTCGGCCTGCCACTGGAGGGCCAGGAAGATCGCGGGTACGGCGAGCGCGGTCAGCTTGAGCCAGTATTGAAAAGCCTGCACGAAGGTGATCGCCCGCATCCCGCCCAGCGCCACGTTGGCGGTGACCACCGCCGCGACCAGCAGCGCCCCCACCGGGTACGGCGAGCCGGCCACCGTGGCCAGGGTGAGCCCGGCGCCCTGCAACTGCGGCACCAGGTAGAGCCAGCCGATGAAGATGACGAAGACGGTGGCCAGGGTGCGCAGCCGGCGGGAACCGAGCCGCAGCTCGCAGAAGTCGGGCAGGGTGAACGCCCCGGAGCGGCGCAGCGGCGCGGCGACGAAGAGCAGCAGCGCCAGGTAGCCGGCGGCGAATCCGACCGGGTACCAGAGCACGTCCACGCCGTACTTGAGGATCAGCCCGGCGATGCCGAGGAAGCTCGCCGCCGACAGGTACTCCCCGCCGATGGCGGCGGCGTTCCAGGTCGGACTCACCGACCGGGACGCGACCAGGAAGTCCGAGGTGGTCCGGGCCAGCCGCAGGCCGTAGAAGCCGATGCCGACGGTGACCAGGGTGACCGCGACGATCGCCGGTACGACGTACCCGTTGCCCATCTCAGCGTTCCGGCCGCTGGACGAGGTCGACGAAGTCCTGCTCGTTGCGTTCGGCGAGCCACACGTACGCCCAGCCGACGGCGATGAGGAAGGGGAACGAGACCACCCCGAGCAGCAGCCAGGGCAGGTTGACGCCGAGCACGGTGACCCGGCCGACCGGGGGTGCGATGGCGAACAGCCAGGGCAGCCCGCCCAGCCCGATCAGCACCAGCAGGCTCATCCGCAGGGCGAGCGTGAGCTGCGCCCGGACCAGGCCCCGGACCAGCGCTTCGCCGACCCGGGTCTGCTGGGCCAGCTCGGTGCGGGTGTGGTCGGCCCGGGTGTCCCGGCGGGTCACCCCGGCCAGCACGATCCGTACCCGCCCGCCCGGCCGGGGGGCCGGCGGCCCGGGGTCCCGGGGCGTCGGTCCGGGATCGTCGTGGGCGGTCACCCGGGCAGTCTCGCCTGCCCGGCCCGAATGTCAAGTGTCGTCCACCGGGGTTGTGGACAACCTGTGGACAACACGCCAGGCCTGTGGACAACGCGACCGCCCTGTGGACGACGACGGCGAGCCGACGGCGAAGATGGCATTACGTCTGATTCGTCCTCACCGGAACGTCACCCGGAGATCATCTGTATCGACCTTGCCGGCATTGACCCAGGCCCCTACGCTGGGGCAGCCAATCCTTTCCTCTTCGAACACGGGGTCTCTATGCGCAAAATCCGCACTATTCTCGGCGTCACTCTCGCCGGAGCATGTGCACTGGCCGTGGTGCCGGGCACGGCGTCCGCGGCTCCGGCCTCCGCGCCGCTGCAGAAGTCGGCGGCCCTCGACGACGTCACCGGTGCCTACTACCCGGTCGCGCCGGCCCGGCTGCTGGACACCCGCGACGGCACCGGTGCGCCGGTCGGCAAGATCGGCGCCGGCAAGAAGGTCGACCTCCAGGTCGCCGGCCGTGGTGGCGTACCGGCCAGCAACGTCGGCGCGGTCGTGCTGAACGTGACCGTCACCGGTCCCACCGCCGCGAGCTTCCTCACCGCCTTCCCGGCGGGCGAGTCCCGGCCCACCGCCTCCTCGGTCAACTTCGCCAAGGGCTGGCTGGGCTCCAACAACGTCACCGTGAAGCTCGGCGCCGGTGGCAAGGTCTCGGTCTTCAACAACAGCGGCTCGACCGACGTGATCGTCGACGTGGTCGGCTTCTACGCGGGCAACGACAACCTCACCAACCGCAACGGCGGCCAGTACGAGTGGTACCTGCCGAAGCGCTACTGGGACACCCGCGAGGACCCGGAGGGCAAGCCCCCGGCCGGTCAGGTGCTGGAATACTCGCTCGACTTCGACGACGCCTACAACCCGCACGTCAAGTCGCTGGTCTTCAACCTCACCGCCGTCTCGCCGGCCAAGTCCGGCTTCCTCACCGCGTGGTCCGGTGCGGGCGCCCGGCCGACCGCCTCGACGGTGAACTACCTCGCCGGTAAGAACGTGCCGAACCTGTCCTTCGTGCAGACCACCCCCTGCACCGGCACCGAGCAGTACAACTGGTGCACCCCCGGTGCGCCGAAGTTCAAGATCTACACCTCGCAGGCCGCGCACGTCCTGGTCGACCTGGTCGGCGTGGTCGACGACGGCGAGTCCCCGTACGGCATGCGGTTCGCGCCGCTGAGCCCGACCCGGATCGTGGACAGCCGGACGAACCTGGGCATCTCCGGGGCCATCCCGGCGGGCGGGGTCCGCAAGGTCACCGCGCCGGCCGAGCTGGTCACCGAGGACACCGGGGTGCTGGCGATGAACGTCACTGCGGTCACCCCGACCAACAACACGGTCGTCACCACCTGGCCGGCGGACTTCGACGACATCGGCAAGCCGGACACGAGCAACCTGAACCCGTACGCGGGCCAGGTCGTCTCCAACGGCGTGCTCGGCGTCATCGGCCCGAACGCCGCGTTCAACGTGCACAACCTCTCCGGCAGCACCCACCTGGTCGCTGACGTGGTCGGCACGTTCTACTACCCGGCCGCCTCCAAGACGGCCAAGTCGCTCACGGCCAAGACGGCCACGTCGGACGCGGTCCCTTCCGCCAACCGGCGCTGACGACACCGGTAACACCGCAGGGCGCCCCGACCGTTCGGTCGGGGCGCTCTCGCATCCGGGCGGTCGACGATCCGGTAAGTGCACAATGCCCTTTCTTGGCATTCCATCAATACGGCCTTGCCGCTGGTGATCACCACCCATAGTGTGTGGTCCACAATCACTCTTCATTTTCCACGGGGTATTCATGCGCATTTTCCGCGCTCTTCTCGGCATGAGCGTCGCCGGGGCCTGTGCGCTGGCCGTACTGCCGGGGGTGGCGCTCGCCGCACCCACCGCGCCGTACACGGTCGTCACTCTCGACATCGGCGAGACCTCCTCACCGGCGGTGAAGTCGGGGGTCTTCTCCGCTCCCACGTTCACCGTCTCGGTGCTGCCCCAGACCGACGGCAGCACGTGGATGTACTTCCGGAACGGCCCGGCGGACTCCCGGCTGTCGCTCCAGGTCAGGGCCCCGTTGGGGCAGAGCTTCGTCGCCGGCCGGACCTACCCCACGACGAGGTTCGGCGACGAGGGCACCGCCCGGCTGGACATCACGTCCGACTACGGGTGTGGCAATCCCACCGGCAGCCTGACGGTCCGGGCCGCCGGTATCGACCCGCTGACCGACCAACTGACCAGCCTGGCCGCCTCCTACTCCTACAACTGCGACAACCGTGGTGACGCCACCGGCGAGATCCGGTGGAACTCCGACGTCGAGTACGCAGCCCTGGTGTCCGCCCCCGCGCCTGTGGACTTCGGTCAGCTCAAGGTCGAGAGCCCGCCCGAGACCCGGACGGTCACCTACCGTTCCGAGGGCACCCTGCCGGTGACCCTCGGCAGTGCGACGTTGGCCGGCACCGATCCCGCGCACTTCCAGATCGCCACCAACGCCTGCACCGGTCGAACCCTCGCCCCCGGGGCGAGTTGCACGATGACGGTGTCCGCCACGGCCAGGCGGGCCGGCACCTTCGCCGCCAACCTGGTGCTTGCCGACGACAGCGCCTACGGCAAGCGACTGGTGCGCCTGACGTTCACCGCGACCGACACCGCCGTGGGGACCTACTACCCGGTGGGTCCTTCGCGGGTGATGGACACCCGTAGCGGCCTGGGCGTCCGCAAGGGCAAGCTGGGGCCGGGGCAGAAGGTCGACCTCCAGATCACCGGGCGGGGCGGGGTGCCGTCGGGTGGTGTCGGTTCGGTAGTGCTCAACGTGACGGTGGCCAACCCGACGGCGAGCAGCTTCCTGACGGTCTACCCGGCAGGTGAGGGGCGGCCGACCGCCTCCTCGATCAACTTCCCGAAGTCCTGGTTGGGCTCCAACAACGTCACCGTCAAGCTCGGCTCGGGTGGCAAGGTGTCGGTCTACAACCACGCCGGTTCCACCGACGCCGTGGTCGACGTGGTCGGCTGGTACGCGGGCAGCGACACGGTGGTGGCCAGCCGCGGCATGGGTGGCCAGTACCAGTGGTTCAACCCGGTGCGGATTCTCGACACCCGCGCGGGCGGCGGCAAGGCCCTGCCGGGTGGCTGGTCGATCACCGCCTGGGTCGACTTCGTGCCGGAGTTCAAGTCCCACGTGCGGGCCTACGTTCTCAACATCACGGCCGTCTCGCCGAAGAAGAACGGATACCTGACCGCCTGGAGCGGGATGGCGGACGTGCCGCTGACCTCGACTGTCAACTACGCGGCGGGCAAGGTGGTGCCGAACCTCGCGATCGTGGAGTCCAGCCCCTGCTTCGCGGAGTACTGCGACGGCGAGTCGTACGGGGCTCCGTCGTACGAGATCTACACCTCGGCGACCTCGCACATCGTGGTCGACCTGGTGGGCGTGATCGACGACGCGACGATCGTGGACGGGCTCCGGTTCACTCCGCGTAGCCCCACCCGGATCGTCGACAGCCGCACCGGCCAGGGCATCCCCGGGGCGCTCGGTCCGGGTTCGGTCCGGAAGGTGAGCCCGCCACCGGCCCTGCTCACCGACACCACCGAGGTGGTGGCGATGAACGTGACAGCCGTGGCTCCGTCGAAGAACACCGTGGTCACGGTCTGGCCGGCGGACACGGCGAAGCCCAGGCCGAACGCGAGCAACCTCAACCCCGCCGCGGGACAGACCGTGTCCAACGCCGTTCTCGGCCAGTTGGGACCGAACCAGGCGTTCAACGTGCACAACCTCTCGGGCAACGTCCACCTGGTGGCGGATGTGGTGGGCACGTTCTACAGGTACTCCGGCACCGACAGTCGGTACGGCAGGGGCGCCGCCCGCACCACCGGGCGGCCGACGGTGGTGGGCGCGGGCGCGCTTCCCCCGACCCGACGCTGATCCGATCCGGGGACGGGCACCGGTCCTTCGACCGTGCCCGTCCCCGGCCATCTCCTTCTCTCACCACGGGGGTAATCATGAACAGAATTCGCGTTCTACTCGGCGTGTTCGTCGCCGGGGTCTGCGCGGCCACTGCGATACCGGCGTCGGCGCTCGCCGCGCCGTCAACAGTCCTCACCCCGGTCGAGGTGTCGGCGCTCCCCAGTGTGGTCGGCACCTACTACCCGATGGCGACGCCCACCCGGATCCTGGACACGCGTACCGGCAACGGTGCGCCGAAGGGCAAGATCGGTGCGGGTCGGAAGATCGATCTTCAGGTGGCCGGTCGCAGCGGGCTGCCGGCGACCGGCATCGGCGCGGTGGTCCTGAACGTGACAGTCAGCGGCCCCACGGCGAACAGCTTCGTCACCGTCTACCCGGGCGGCGAGGCGCTGCCGACGGCTTCCACGGTCAACTTCGCCAAGGGCTGGCTGGGTTCCAACAACACCACCGTCAAGCTCGGTGCCGGCGGCAAGGTGTCGGTCTACAACCGCAACGGCGAGACCGACGTGGTGATCGACGTGGTCGGCTTCTACGCCGGTGACGAGAGCATCATGGCCGAGCGCGGGATGGGCGGTCAGGTGCAGTGGTACGAGCCGTACCGGATCATGGACACCCGCACCCGGGGGGTGATCCCCGCCGGGGGCGAGTTCAACGCCTGGATCGACTTCCACGCCTACAACGCCAAGGTGAAGGGGCTGATCCTCAACGTCACGGCGGTGAGCCCGCAGAAGGCCGGTTTCCTCACCGTCTGGTCGGGTGAGGGGGCCCGACCGAACTCCTCCACCGTCAACTACGCGGCGGGCAAGGTGGTGCCGAACCTGTCGTACGTGAAGACGGTGCCGTGCCCCTCGGGTGGTTGCAACGGGGCTACCGGCGCGGCGCGCTACCGGTTCTACACGTCGGCGACCACCCACATCGTGGTGGACCTGGTCGGGGTGATCGACGACGGCACCGAGGTCGACGGCATGCGATTCACCCCGACGAGCCCGACCCGCATCGTGGACAGCCGGATCGGGCAGGGCCTGCCGGCGGCGCTCGGAGCGAACGAGGCGGGGAAGGTCACCGCGCCGGCCGTGCTGTTGACCGAGGCGACCCAGGTGCTGGCGATGAACGTCACCGCTGTCGCTCCCACGGCCAACACCGTGATCACCGTCTGGCCCGCCGACACCGGGATGTCGAAGCCGACCGCGAGCAACCTGAACCCCGCGCCGGGTCAGGTCGTCTCCAACGGGGTGCTGGGGGTGCTCGGCCCACAGGACGCGTTCTACGTCAGCAACCTGTCGGGCAGCACCAACCTGGTGGCCGACGTGGTCGGCACGTTCTCCGTGTATCCGGGCACGGCGGCCGGCACCCGGCGTACCACTGGCAAGCCTGCGGTGGCCGGCAGCGGCTGGTCGATCGCGCTCGGCTGACCGACCCGGCGGAACAGAAGGGCGTCCCGGCTTCGGTCGGGACGCCCTTCGGCCGTTCGGCAACCCGTCCCCCGCGTCCGGCCACCGCCGGTTCGACGGGCAGCGGCCGCCAGCGCGGTTCCCCGGGCTCAGCCGGCGGCCGGATCCCGGGTGTCGGCCGGTACGACCAGCGGTGCTCCGGTGACCGGATCGGGGACGACCTGGTTCGGGATCCCGAAGACCTCGGCGACGAGTTCGGCACCCACAGTCGAGGCGGGACTACCCTCGGCCACGATCCGGCCGTCGCGCATCGCCACGAGATGGGTGGCGTACCGGGCCGCGTGGTTGAGGTCGTGCAGCACGGCCACGACGGTGCGGCCCTGGGCGACCAGGCGGTGCAGCACGTTGAGCACGTCGATCTGGTGCGCCACGTCCAGGTAGGTGGTGGGCTCGTCGAGCAGGACGACCGGGGTCTGCTGGGCCAGCACCATGGCGATCCAGGCCCGCTGTCGTTGCCCGCCGGAGAGTTCGTCGACCCGACGGTCGGCCAGGTCGGTCGTGCCGGTCGAGTCGAGGGCCGACTCGACGGCCTCCTCGTCGGCGTGCGAGAAGCGGCGGAGCACCCGCTGGTGGGCGTAGCGGCCCCGGCCGACCAGTTCCCGGACGGTGATCCCCTCGGGCGCGGTCATGGTCTGCGGTAGGAGCGCGATCCGGCGGGCGCGTTCCTTCGCCGGCAGGGCGACCAGGTCCGCTCCGTCCAGCAGGACCCGCCCCACGGCGGGGCGGAGCAGCCCGGACAGCGACCGCAGGAGCGTCGACTTGCCGCACGCATTCGGCCCGATGAGCACGGTGAACGAGCCGTCCGGGACCGCGAAGGACAGTTCCTCGCTGACGATCCGCTGGTCATAGCGGAGGGTGACGCGTTCCGCGCGGAGTCGGGCGTTCAACTGGTCGACCATCGGGCCCTCCTGATCTCGTGGACGAGCAGCCAGAGCAGGTACCCGCCGCCGACGGTGATCGTCACCACCCCCACCGGCACGGTCAGCGGGATCACGTGCTGGGCGACCAGGTCGGAGCCGAGCAGCAGCAACGCCCCCACCACGGCGGTGGCGGCGAGCGGCATGCCCGGTGTCCGGACGAGCCGGCGGGCGATCTGTGGGGCGGCCAGGGCGACGAAGGAGATTGGACCGGCCACCGTGGTGACGGCGCTGACCAGGATGACCGCGATCAGCACGAGGGCGGCGCGGTTCCGGTCGACAGCGACTCCACTGGCGGCGGCGACGTCGTCGCCCAGCTCCAGCTGGGCCAGGGCCGCCGACCACAGGCCGGTGATCGCCAGCAACGCCAGGATGACCCCGACGGCGGGCCAGACCACTTCGGCGGTGGCGGTGTTGAGTGAGCCGGCGCCCCAGGCTGCGGCGAAGAGCGCCGTCTCCAGGTCGGCACGGAGCAACAACCAGGTGTTTGTGGCGGCGAGCATCGAAGAGACCCCGACACCCACCACGATGAACCGGAACCCGGAGAGCCCGTCCCGGTAGGCGAGCAGGTAGATCGCCAGGGCGGCCAGCAGGCCACCGGCGAGCGAGCCGAGCATCAGCAGGTGCCAGCCGCCGCCGAGCAGCAGCAGGGCGATGAGCATTCCGGAGAACGAGCCGTTTGCCAGGCCGATGATGTCCGGGCTGGCCAACGGGTTGCGGGTGATGGTCTGGAAGATCGCACCGGCGATGCCGAGCGCCGCGCCGAAGGTGACGGCGGCGGCGATGCGGGGCAACCGCCACTCCAGCACGACCGTGCGGGTCAGCCCGTCGATCCGGCCGCCGAGCACACCGAGGACCTCGTCGAAGCGGAGCGGGAAGTCACCCGCCCAGAGACCGACCACCGCCAGCGCCGTGACGACGAGCGCCACGACGGCGCAGACGGCGGCCTCCCGCACACCGACGGCCACGTGCCGACGGTCGGTGCCGATCACCAGCCGGCGGCGTCCACCGGTGAGCCGGACCGGCCGGTTCCCGACGCTCACAGTGCGGTCGCCTGTCGGCGTCGGACCAGCGCGATCAGCACCGGCGCACCCACGAACGCGGTGACGATGCCGACCGGCATCTCGCTGGGTAGGACGGCGACCCGGCCGAGTACGTCGGCCAGCAGCACCAGGACGCCGCCGGCCAGCATGGAGCCGGCGAGGATTCGGCGCTGGTCGGTACCGACGCCCCACCGCACCAGGTGCGGCACCACGAGCCCGACGAACGAGATGGGGCCGGCGATGGCGCTCGCCCCACCGGCGAGCAGGGTCACCGCGCCCAGCACGAGCAGTCGGGTCCGGACGAGGCTCACTCCCTGCGCGGCGGCGAGGTCCGGGCCGAGTGCGAACGCGTTCAGGCTGCGCGCCGCGAACAGCGCCGCGAACAGCCCGGCTGCGATCAGTGGCAGCACCGGCAGCAGCACGGCGGTGTCGCGTTCGAGCAGGCTGCCCGCGTTCCAGCCGCGCATCCGGTCGAAGGTGTCGGGGTGGGTGAGGGTGATTCCGGTGGTCAGTCCGGCCAGCACCGCGCCGGTCGCCACCCCGGTCACCAGCAGCCGGCTCGGGGTGGCCCGCAGGTCGGCGGCCCCGCCGACGGCGTACACGGCGACGGCGATCAGGAGCGCGCCGAGCAGGGCCAGCCACATGTAGGCGGCCGGCGAGGTCACCCCGAAGAAGGCGATGCCGGCGGCGACGAACGCGGCGGCACCGGCATTGACGCCGAGGATGCCCGGTTCGGCGAGCGCATTGCGGGTGAACGCCTGCATCAGGGCACCCGCGACCCCGAGCCCGGCACCGACCAGCAACCCGGCCAGGGTGCGCGGCAGGCGCTGTCCCCAGACCACGTACTGCGCGGTCTCGGTGCCCGCACCCCGCAGCGCCGCCCACACGTCCGACGGGGGCACCGGGTTCGCACCGACGAAGATCGACAGCACCAGCGAGCCCAGGAGCACGGCGACCGCCCCGGCCAGCCAGCGCCGGGTGGTACGGCGGCGCGCGGCGCGGCCGGTGGTCGGCCGTGCCGCGCGCGCGGATGCGGTGGTGGTCAACTCGACGCGGTGAGGATGCGTTCGAGGTCGTCGAGGACGGTCTGTCCGCCGACCGTACCGACCCCGGTGATCCAGAACGACTGGTCGACCAGGTGCAGGCGGGGGAAGGCGGCGGCGTTGGCACTGACCGAGGCCGGGATGGTGCTGCGGTCGTTCACGTCGACGGTGGTGACGAAGACGTGGTCGGCCTTGGCCTCCAGCACCCGTTCGGGGGAGATGTCGACCGAGATGGAGTTCTCCCAGTCGCGCGGCGGGGTCTTGAAGCCGACGCACTCCAGGGCGCTGCCCGCGAAGGAGGTGGGTCCGTACAGCGTGAGGACGCCGTCCCGGGGGCGGACGAGCTGTGCGGTCTTGCCGGCGGTGCCGAACTTGTCGGCGATCTCCGCGCACCGCTGCCGGTAGCTGGTGAGGAGCTTGTCAGCGGAGTCCGCACCGCCGAGCGTGGTCGCGGTGAACCGGACGTTGTCCTGCCACGGGTCCGTCTGCGAGGCCATGAAGACCGTCGGGGCGACGGCGCTGAGCTGGTCGTAGAGGGCGGAGTGCCGGGATTCGGTGCCGACGATCAGGTCGGGCTTGAGGGCCGCGATCTTCTGCACGTTGGGTTCCTGGACGGTGCCGACGGTGGTGATCCCGGCGGCCTTGTCCCCCAGGTACTTCGGCACCCCGGCGGCCTCGTTGAGCACGGCCGCGCCGACCGGGGTGATCTCCAGGGCGATGGCGGTGTCGAGCTGTACCGGTTCGAGGACGACGACCCGGGCCGGCTTGGCCGGCACGTCGGCCTTGCCGCGCGCGTGCTCGACGCTTCTGGTGTCACCGACGCCGCTCGCCTGGTCGGAGTCCGCGGAGCCGCAGGCGGCCACGGCGAACGCCATCGTCGAGGCGACGGTGAGGGCGAGCAGGCGTCGGTGGATTGTTCGAGGGGTTGGCGAGCGCATGGTGCGGATTTCCCGTCTGGCGACTTACGGTGATGATGCCTCAGCGCATTAGGTTAGCGTAACCTAATCTGCCGACTCCTCGCGGGCCGGGCGATCATGCCAATAGCCCTGCGTGTGAAGTTGCGCCGAGGTGATGCGCGACTCAGCGAAGAGCCGCCGTACCCGAGCAATCTTGCTACTCTCCGTAGCCACCCAGGCATAGAAGCGAGCCCCGGCCCCGGCCGCCGCCGCACCGTGCTCGGCCAACCAGTCGCCCACCATGGAGGTCAGCGCCGTCCCGCCCCGCGCCTCGCGGCGCAACCGGACCTCGACCGAGTGGCCGGTGGTCACGTCGTCGAGGGTGGCGGCGTCCGCTGTGCTGCCGGCCTCCAGCAGGACCGTCGCCCGCACCCCCGGCCCGAGGCTGGGCAGGATGCCCCGCACCGCCGGGTACGCGGTCTCGTCCGCCGCGATCAGCACCTGGTCCGCCGGCCCCGGCTCCCACTGCACGCCGTACCCGGGCTGACCGGCCTGGACGTGCGGGCCCGACAGCAGCAACCGGTCGTCCGGGCGGGCGGCCTCCGCCCAGCCGCTCGCCGGACCGTGCGGCTGGTGCAGGTAGAAGTCCAGGTCCAGCTCACCCGCCGCCGGCCGGACCCGGTACGCGGTGTAACTACGCAGCCATGGACGCTCGCGGTCGGGGATGGACCGCCACTCCCGCCGCCACTCCTGCTCCGGCTGCCCAGCCCGCAGCTCGGCCGGGTAGTCACCGGTGACCGGCAGCATGATCTTGATGCGTTGGTCGAGCTGGTGCGGAGCCAGATCCCGCAGCCGTTCGTCGCCGAGGGTGACGCGGACGAAACCGGGCGACAGGCGTCGGGTCGCCGTCACGACTGTCTCGAACAAGATGTTCGGCGAGTTCCGGAAGGTAGCCATGCCGGCAGAGGTTAGCGGGCCGCGCCCGGTCTGTTCACCGCCCCCAGTCCTGCTTGGCGGCGCGGACCAGCTTGTCCTTCAACTCCCGCGTGTGCCGGCGGCTCACCGGCAGCTCGGCGGCGTCGATCAGCACCACGTATCCCGAGTTGACCAGGCGCAGCTCCGCGATCAGCCGCAACTGCACCAGGTACGACCGGTGGATCCGCACGAAACCGGCGTCCGCCCAGCGTTCGGCGAGGGTGGCAAGCGAGACCCGGACCAGGTGCGACCCGTCGGCGGTGTGCAGCCGGGCATAGTCGCCCTGCGCCTCCACCCAGCGCACCGCCGAGCGGGGCAGCATCCGGGTCGTCCCGGCCAGCTCCACCGGGATCGTCGGGTCCTCCTCGGCGCGGGCCAGGGCCGCCGGGTGCGACGGCACCACCCGGGAACCCATCACCCGGCGCAGCGACTCGGCCAGCCGTTCGGCGCGTACCGGCTTGCGGACGTAGTCGGTGGCGCCCAGGTCGAACGCGTCCGCCGCGCCGTCGTCGTACGCGGTGACGAAGACGATCGCGGGGGGCCTGGCGAACCGGCGCAGCACCCGGGCCAGCTCCATCCCGTCCAGGCCGGGCATCCGGATGTCGAGGAAGACCACGTCCACGTCGGCGTCCCGCAGCACCCGCAACGCTTCGGTGGCGTCACCCGCCGTGTGTAGCCGGGCCACCCGGGGATCGGCCCGCAGGTGGTACGCCAACTCGTCGAGCGCCGGTGGCTCGTCGTCGACCGCCAGCACCCGCAGGAACCCGGACGCGTTCACCGTGCCCGCCCGCTCGTTCACGCGCCGGCCCGTACGCCCGGGTGGAACTTCGGGATCCGCAGGCTCACCTTCGTGCCCGAGCCGGGGCCGGTCTCGACGACCAGGCCGAACCCGTCGCCGAAGACCGAGCGGAGCCGCTCGTCGACGTTGGAGAGGCCGACGTGCTGGCCCGGGTCGTCGGTGGGGTCGCTGCCGGCCCGGGTCAGCTCGGCGATCCCCGCGGTCAGCGTTGCCGGATCCATCCCCACTCCGTCGTCCTCCACAGTGATGTGACACTCGGCACCCGCGTCCCGGGCCTCGATGCTCACCATGCCGGTACCGGGCTTGCGCGACAACCCGTGCCGTACCGCGTTCTCCACGAGCGGTTGCAGACAGAGGAACGGCAGGGTCACCGGCAGCACCTCAGGGGCGATCTGCAGCCGCACCTGCAACCGGTCGCCGAACCGGGCCCGTTCGATGGTCAGGTACCTGTCGATCGAACGCAACTCCTCGGCGAGGGTGGTGAACTCGCCGTGCGCCCGGAAGGAATACCTGGTGAACTCGGCGAACTCCAGGATCAGCTCCCGGGCCCGTTCCGGGTCGGTGCGCACGAACGACCCGATCGCGGTCAGCGCGTTGTAGATGAAGTGCGGGCTGATCTGCGCCCGCAGCGCCCGGATCTCGGCGCGGGCCAGCCGCTCCCGGGACGAGTCCAGCTCGGCCAGCGAGAGCTGGTTGCCGGCCCAGTGCGCCGTCTCCAGGGTGGCCTGCACCAGGCCGGGCGCGGGTGGCCCGTCGGCCACCGCGACCAGCGCCCCGACCACCCGGCCGTCGGCCGACAACGGTGCCACCACCGCCCCGCGTACCAGGCAGTCGACCCGGTCGCAGTGCAGCTCCGACTCGCCCAGCACTGTCGACCGCCCGGTCTCGGCGACCCGCCGGGCCGCCGCGAGCAGTTGGTCGCCGTGGTGCCCGCCGCGCCCGTCGAGGGCGAGCAGCGCGTCGGCGTCCGTCAACGCCAACCCGGCCGCCCCCACCAATGCCCGCAGATGGCGTACGGCCTTCGCCGCGCCCGCCGGGTGCAGCCCCGTACGCAGCGGTTCGGCGGCCAGCCCGGCGGTGTGCAGCACCTCGTAGGTGGCCCGTTGGGTGGCGGTGGCGATGCCCCGTCGACCGCGCAGCCGTAGCGCCGCCCAGAACGCGGCGGCGAGCGCGGTCACCATCGAGACGACGCCGATCACGGCGGAGAGGTTGCCACCCACCCCGCGATCCTGGCCTGTCCGGCCCGCCACGCCAAGGGTTTCAGTACGCGCCCTTGCGGGCCAGCACCACGCCCACCGTGCGCCACAGGATGCTCAGGTCGTACGCCAGCGACCAGTTGTCGACGTAGTAGAGGTCGAGCCGGACCGCCTCGTCCCAGGACAGGTCGGAGCGGCCGGAGACCTGCCACAGCCCGGTCATCCCGGGGCGGACCAGCAGCCGACGCCGTACGTCGCCCAGGAAGTCGCCGTCGTCGGCGGGCAGCGGACGCGGCCCCACCAGCGACATCTCTCCCCAGAGCACGTTGATCAGCTGGGGCAGCTCGTCGAGCGAGGAGGCCCGCAGGAAGCGGCCCACCGGGAACACCCGGGGGTCCTGCTTCATCTTGAACAGCATGCCGTCGGTCTCGTTCTGGTCGACCAGGCCGGCCAGCCGCTCCTCGGCGTTGACGTACATGGTGCGGAACTTCCAGACCCGGAAGGTGTGCCCCTCGTGGCCGACCCGGGGCTGGCGGAAGAAGACCGGGCCGGGGTCGGAGAGCCGGATGGCCAGCCCGATGGCGAGGAAGACCGGCACCAGCAGCAGCAGGCCCAGCCCGGCGGCGACCCGGTCCAGCAGGTTCTTGGCAAGCAGCGCCGGCCCGGACAGGGTCGGCTCCTCCACGTGCAGCAGCGGCAGGCCCTCGATCGGGCGGATGTGCACCCGGGGGCCGGCGATGTCGGTGAGCTGCGGGGCGACCACCAGGTCGACGCCGGAGCCCTCCAACTGCCAGGCCAGCCGGCGCAACTCGCCCGGTTCGGCGCTGGCCGAGCCGCAGACCGCGATGGTGTCCCCGCCGACCTCCCGGACAAGGGCCAGCACGTCCCGGCCGGCGTAGACCGGGACGGGGGTCTCGATGCCCCGGGCGGCGGCGTACCCGTCGGTGATGTGGATGGCCACCGGCACCAGGCCGGCGCTCGGGTTGCGGGTGACCGCGACGTAGACCTCCAGGCACTCCGGCAGGGTGCCCACCAGCACCATCCGGTGCCCGGCGTGCCCGGCCCGACCCCGGATGCGGTGCAGCACGAACCGCGCGGAGATCCGGAAGAAGAGGACGAGCGCCAACGCCCCGGCGAGGGCGAAACCCACCGTGTAACGCGACAGGTCGGTCTTGGTGGCGAAGGCGACGAACGAGACGGTCGCGGCGACCGCGACGCCGCCCCGGATGACCCGCTTGTATTCCTCCGGGCCGAGACCGAGGTAACGCCTGTCGTAGGCCCGGTTACCCCACAGGGCCCCCAGCCAGCCGAGCGGCACCAGCAGGAAGACGACAGTGTAGAACCAGGTCGGGTCGGCCTGTGCGTTGTAGAAGCCGGCGCGGGCCTGACCGAACGCCTCCTGGGCGATCCAGTCGGCAAGCACCACGGCGGCGAAGTCGAGCAGCAGCAGCGCCACCGTGTACGGGCGGTGCCAGGTGGAGACCCGACGGCGGGCGCGAGCCCACGCCGACCTGGGCACCCCGTTGTGTGACGGTGGTGTCGGCGGCTGGATCTCGAAGCTGTCCACGTGCCGCACGAGTTTGCTCCGGCCTGTGTTGGTTACCGGGCGCTGGAGGCTTGTCGTCACCTCAACCCATGTCCTCCCGCATGACCCGCGCCGCTCACTCGCCGTGAGGGGCCCGGGTCGCCCACCGTTCCCGTCTCCCCATGCTGGCAGCGGGTCAAACGCGGACCCGAGGGACCTTGCGTCTGGCGTCGCCAACGAGGAACCGGCCGACTTCACGTCAGTTTTCGAAGCCGGGGACCGAGCCACTATACCGATGGACGGCCACCGGGGTAGAACGCGGACGGGGAGGTTTCACGCGCCGAGGGCGATACCTCTCCGTAACAATGACGAGCCGTCACTCACCGTACGAGACGGGACAACCGACGGTCAGCGAGCGGTTTTCCGCCGGTCTGGCAGGTCGGGCAGTACTGGAGGCTGGAGTCGGCGAACGACACTTCCCGCACCGTGTCGCCACAGACCGGGCAGGGCAGCCCGGTGCGGGCGTGCACCTTCAACCCGGAGCGTTTCTCGCCCTTCAGCTCCGCCGCCCGGTGCCCGGCCGAGCGGCTGACGGCCTCACCGAGCACCGTCCGGGTCGCCGCGTGCAGGGTGGCGAGCTGGTCGTCGGTGAGCCGGTCGGTGATCGCGAACGGGGACAGCTTCGCCGCGTGCAGGATCTCGTCGGAGTACGCGTTGCCGACGCCGCAGAGCACCGCCTGGTCGGTCAGCACCCCCTTGACCTGCCCCCGTCGGCTGCGCAGCCGTTCGGTGAAGGTGGCCAGGTCGGCGTCGAGCGCGTCCGGCCCGAGCTTGGCCACCCCGGGGACCTGTGCCGGGTCGGTCACCAGGTAGGCGGCGAGCTTCTTCTGGGTGCCCGCCTCGGTGAGGTCGAACCCGGAGCCGTCGTCGAGGCGTACCCGCAGGGCGATCGGCCCCTTGCCGGGGCGTAGCGGGACGGTGGACGGGAACGCCTCCCGGTAGTGCAGCCAGCCGGCACGGGCCAGGTGCACCACCAGGTGCAGGTCGCCGTCGAAGATCACGTCGAGGAACTTGCCGTGCCGCCGGGCGTCCACCACCGCCCGGCCCGACACCGCAGTGGGCGCCGGTTCGTACGTCTTGAGGGCGTTGATCGCGGCGACCTCGACCCGGTCGACACGTCGCCCCACGGCACGCTCACGCAGGTAGCCGGCGAGCGCTTCCACCTCCGGTAGTTCGGGCACCCCCTCACGGTAGCCTTCGTTCCCGTGAGCGCGAGGAATGAGCTTGCGAGTCCCGCAGTCGCGAACGAAGGACAAGCCCCGTGAGAATCGTGGTGGCGCACAACCGGTACCGGGAAGCCCAGCCGTCGGGTGAGAACACGATGGTCGACTCGGAGATCGGGCAGCTCACCGCCGCCGGGGTCGAGGTGTTGCCGTTCATCCGCAGCTCGGACGAGATCCCGTCGATGCCGAAGTCGGCCAAGGCGCTGCTGCCGATCTCACCGATCTACGCCCCGCGCGCCCAGCAGGACCTGTCCCGGCTGCTCACCGAGCACCGGCCGGACGTGTTGCACCTGCACAACCCGTACCCGCTGCTGTCGCCCTGGGTGGTGCGGACCGCGCACAAGCACGGGGTGCCGGTGGTGCAGACGGTGCACAACTACCGGCAGGTCTGCTCCTCGGGGATCTACTTCCGCGACGGCGTCATCTGCCAGGACTGCAAGGGCCGGGCGTTGGCGGTGCCGTCGATCGTGCACCGCTGCTACCGGGACTCGCGGGCGCAGAGCGCGCTGATGGCCGCCACCCTGGCCGTGCACCGGGGCACCTGGCGCTCGGTGGACCGGTTCATCGCGCTCACCTCGGCCATCGCCGACCACCTGACCGACTACGGCATCCCGGCCGAGCGGATCGTGGTCAAGCCGAACGCGGTGCCCGACCCGGGTGCCCCCACGCCGCTCGGCGACGGTTTCCTCTTCCTGGCCCGGCTGACCCCGGAGAAGGGTGTCGACCTGCTGCTGGACGCCTGGCGGCGGCACCCGGTGGGCACCCTGGGCACGCTGCGGGTGGCAGGTGACGGCGAGTTGCGCCCGCTTGTCGAGGCCGCCGCCGCCGAGCGCGCCGACGTCGTCTACCTGGGCCAACTCGACCGGGCCGGGGTGCGCGCCGCGGTCGAGGCGAGTGCCGTGGTGATCGCCGCGTCGATGTGGCACGACGTGCTGCCCACCGTGATCATCGAGGCGCTGGCCAGCGGGCGGCCGGTGCTCGGCACCGCCCTCGGCGGCATCCCGTACCTCGTCGGTGCGGACCTCCCGCACGAGCCCGCCGGCACCGGCCCGGCCGCCGTGGCCTCGGCCGTCGCCGGCCACGCCCCGCCGCCGGCCGGTCCGGTCGCGGTGCCGGCCGGCCTGCTCTCCGGCACCGCCGGCTGGGTGGTCCCGCCGGACCCGGCCGCGCTGGCCGCCGCGCTCCCGGTCGCGCGGGCCGGCGCCGCGCTGCTCTCCGCCCCGGCCCGGCTGCGGTACGAGCAGACCTTCCACCCGGACGTGGTCCTCAAGCGGCACCTCGCCATCTACGCCGCCCTCACCCGCCCCCGCTGACCCGGTCGCCGCCAGCGCAGACCTCACGCCATCTCGATGGCCCCTCCCGGGGCCGTTCCCTGCCCCGATCTCCGGACCCGCCGGGCGGTCGGGCGTGTCGCGCCTGGCTAACGTATCCACTTGAAGTGATATGACTGGCTGGCATATTTATGACGGACAGGCATACCGCTCTTCAGCAGGTGTGTCTCTTGGTGCTCTCTTCCGCCGTACGGACAGCGGCGGCGGCGTGGATGACGTCGCGGGCGGCGGCCGATGCGGCGCGGTCATGGTCAGGTCACTCCGAGGGCGGCGGTGAGCTGGATGATGCTGGTCGGGGCGTGCGGGGCGCGGGCCACCTGGCCGAGCACGTCCCGGGCGACCGGTCGGTGGCGTACCTCGGCGGGTGCCATCCGGTCGGCGTCGGCCAGCACCCGGCCGGCGTTGGCCGGGTCGTCGGCCTGGAGGTAGGCGCGGGCCGCGTCGATCAGGTGCGCCGCCCGGTGTTCCGGCGGCAGCCACCGCCAGGCGTCCCGCCGGGTCGTCCTCTCGTGCCAGGCCACCGCCTCGCCGGCATGGCCCAGGTCGAGGGCGGCGGCGGTACGGGCGAGGTCGACCGCCGTCGGCCCGAACGCGGTCCGGTGGTGATCGTGGCCCTCGCCGACCTGCGCGGCCATGTCGGCGGCCTCGTCGAGGAGTTCGCCGGTGGCGCGGTCGTCACCCCGGCAGGCCGCCGCCAGGGCGGCCTGCACCAGCAGCGTCCCGCACAACGACAATTCGCCAGGGTCACCGTCCTCGGGTTCGAGCGGGGCGATCCGGTACGCGGCGGCGAGCGCCGCCGACACCGCCGCCCGTGGCCGCCCCGAGGCGCGGAACACCTGGCCGAGCTGCACCGTGGCGGCGGCCACCAGCAGGGGGTCGCCGGCCCCGGTTGCCATGGCCCGATCTGCGGCCAGCCAGGCCAGCTCGGCCTCGCCGAGCTTCACCAGCAGCGACGCGGTGAGCCGGTAGACCTCCACCAGCAGCGGGCGGCTCCGCTCGTGATCGTCGGCGGCGACCCGTTGCACGCCGGCCAGCAGACCCGGCAGGACGTCGGTCACCTGCGGATACCGGGCATGTTGGAACAGCACCCAGGTGTGCTCGACATCCCGGACCACCCGGTCGGCAGAGGGCACCCCACGGGCCGCCGGTCGACCCAGGGCGATCTCGTACGCCGACAGCGCCTCCCGGATCCGCTCCACCCTCTCGACCCCCTGAGCCGTCACGGCGGGTCGGGTGTCCCTGCCGAGCAGCACGGCGGCGTCGATCCGCAGCACGGCGGCGATCTCCCGCAACGTCGACACCTTGTCGAGCGACCGGATACCGCGCTCGACCTTGTCGACCCACGACTTCGACCTGCCGAGCCGGTCGGCGAACACCTGCTGCGACAACCTGCGCCGCCCCCGCCAGTACGCCACCCGCCGGCCGACCGGCAGCAGCTCACTGCTGTCCACGACGCCACCGCCGATCCGGCACCGCCCTGGTGGTCTCCTCGGCCGGTATCCGCTCCGCCTCGGCCTGGGCGAGGATCCGTTGCCGGGCCGCCTCGCGTTCCGCCGCCTGGATCTGCTCGCCCCGGTTCTCCCCGTCGGGCCTGCGCCGCGCCGTCACGACCAGCACCCCGCCCGGTACTCCCCCGCCAGCGTCAACAGCGGCCGTTCCGGCAGCAGCGGCCGTTCCGGCAGGTGGGGCACCCGCGCCACCCCGATCACCCGGTACGCCGCCAGGCGCTCCGCATGGTTCGTCGCCGGCCGGAGGCGGTCGAGCGGGTTCACCCGTCGCCGCCAAAACGGCCACCAGCACCGCGCCAGCAGACCGGGGTACGCCGATTCCTTCGCATGCCGAGCCATGGACACCTCCTGTCACGTAAGGACCTCTAAACTGAGAGTGACAAAAGTGATCCGAGAAGTCTAGACTTACATGGAAAGTTCTTCCCTGAGTTTTCGAGTTCGCTCCGTGGTCCTTGATCTCGGAGGTGGAGAGGAGAACACTGGCTGTGTTCACGATCCTGGAGGTAGACGTGGCGAGGACGAGCGGTCCGACGATCGCGCGGTGGCAACTCGGCCGAGAGCTGCATCGGCTCCGTGAAGCGGCCGGTGTCTCGCACAAGGAGGTTGCGACCGAGCTGGGCTGCTCGGAATCGAAGATTTACAAGATCGAGTCGGGTGATGTAGGCGTCAGCAGGGCCGATGTGCTCGTGATGCTGACCCGATACGGCGTCAGCGATGAACAGACAAGACAGGCCGCGCTCGACCTCCAGCGCCAGGGCAAGGAGCGTGGTTGGTGGGCGAAGTTCGGACAGCTCCCCAACCCGTACAGCATGTACATCGGGCTGGAGTCCGCAGCGACTGCGATCCGAAACTTCGAGCTGGCGGCCGTGCCGGGCCTCCTCCAGACCGAGCGATACGCCCGAGCGATCTTCGATCAGCAACGGATGACCGAGGCCGTGGCCGAACGGGAGAAGCGACTCCAGGTGCGGATGGCGCGGCAGGTCTGTCTTACCGAGGAGCCGCTGCTCAACCTCTGGACGATCATCGACGAAAGCACACTCCACCGTGAGGTCGGCGGACGGGAGGTGTTGCGGGAGCAACTCCTGCACCTGGTGGAGATGAGCGAGCGCGACAACATCGACATCCAGGTACTTCCCTATGCCGAGGGCGCCCACCCGGGAATGCTCGGCTCGGTCGCCATCCTGGAGTTCCCGCAGGACGTCCACACCCCGGTCGCCTACGTCGAGAGCTTCGGCGGTGACGTGTATCTGGAGCGTGAGGAGGACATGCGCCGAGTTACCCTGGCCTATACACATCTGCACAGCTCGGCGCTCAGCTCGACGAAGTCCCGTCAATTGATCGCCGAGGTAGCCAAAAGCCTGGCGTAGAGAGGGAGGCGATCGTGGGGCCGAAGTGGCGCAAGAGCAGCAGGAGTCAGAGCAACGGCCAGTGTGTCGAAGTGGCGGACCTTCGCGACGGGGTGGCCGTCCGGGACAGCAAGGACAAGACCGGCCCCACGCTGGCCTTCGACGCCCGGGGCTGGCGTACCTTCGTCGACTCCCTCAAGCACAACTGACTCCGCCCGTCGTACCGAATGCGGCAGTGACCTGCCCCGGCCCCCGTCGCGGAGGCCGGGGCGCGCTGCTTTCCCGCATGGTCGAAGCCCGATGACGGGCTGGCGGCGGAACCTCTACGGAAACGCCGAGCTTCAGCAGCGCCTGGGCGTGTCACGCGTCCGCATCGTCCAGCTCACCAGCCGCCCCGACTTCCCCGACCCCTTCGACCGGTTGGCCGGCGGATCGGTCTGGCTGGTGGACGACGTGGAAGCCTGGATCACCGAGCACCAACCATGGAAGGCCCGGGGTGCGGACGAACCCCCACCATCGGAGATCTGAGCGGCCCCGGCCTGCTGATCCGTCTGTGTTGGGGCGAAGTAGCGGTGTCCGGGCGCGGTCGATACCGCTACTTCGGCCTCACTAAGTCGATCAACACGGGCTTGCCGGTCGGCCGGCGCATGGGCGGTCGATCAGTGCCCGTTGACGGGACGCGGAAGCCAGCCACACCGCGCCCCCGATGCAGGAACAGCCCCGTTTTCGTCAGAATCCTGCGAAGCGTGAGCCGTGATTGCGGCCTGACCTGCGGTAGCGTGCAGATGTGCTTATCAGGTTCGAGGCCAGCAACTACCGGTCGATCGCCGAAGGTGTCGAGCTGTCGATGGTGGCGGTGGACCGCGACCGCGAGGCGGCCCGGGACGCACCGCACCTCGGCGAGAGCCTGCTGACCCGAGCCGCGATCTACGGGCCGAACGCCTCCGGCAAGTCCAACGTCGTCGGCGCGCTCGCCTGGCTGCGCGACGCGGTTGAAAACTCACTCCGGCTGTGGGAAGACGAGATTCCGCTGGAGCCTTTCGCCTTCGGCCCGGCACCGGCCAGGTCCAGCGAGTTCGTCATAGAAACCACAGTGGGCGGTGTGCGCTTCGAATACGTCGTCGAACTCGACGCCCGCCACATCATTTACGAGGGACTTTTCCACTATCCCGAGAAGAAGCAACGCCGGATCTTTGAGCGGGAGGGTTCCGAGCTTAAGCTCCAGCGCGGGCTGGGCGCACTGTCCGGGACTCGCGAGTTGCTGACGGAAAGTACACTCGCCCTGTCCGCCGCGCGCCGCTTCGACGAGCCGCTCGTCACGAATTTCGCCAGAGAGATCCTGCGCATTCAGGTGCTCGGCCAACTGCCGCGCCCGCGCCGGCCGGGAGCGTTCTACAACTTGTTTAGGCCGCGGCACTCCGGCAAGCCCGACACGGCCCGCTGGTTCGATGGACCAGACAACGAACAGCCATTACTGGTTCCCTTCGTCAGCGAAGGAGAAACCGCCCCCGGCGACGAGGGGAAAGATTGGTCGACGCTGAGCAGTCGGCAACAGGCACTGGCACTACTGCGCCTTGCCGACCTGGGCATCGAAGATGTGGTCATCGACATGCAGGAAGTTGTCTCTGCCGGCGGCGGGACGATGGCCCAACGCCGTCTACGACTCCTGCACAGATCCGGAAACGATTCCGCGCCGCTCGACTTCTCTGCCGAATCGGAAGGAACAAAAACGTGGTTCGGCCTGATCGGGGCGGTGCTGACCGCGCTACGGGCAGGGTCGATCGTCATCTTCGACGAGCTGGACGCCAGCCTGCATCCGACGTTGTCCGCAGAGCTGCTGCGGGTCTTCCAGAGCCCGGTCACCAACCCCCACGGCGCTCAACTCATCTTCACCTCGCATGACACCAGCCTGCTCAACCACCTGAACCGGGACGAGGTCTGGCTCACGGAAAAGCAGCCTGACGGCTCCACCCGGCTCGGCGCGCTCGCCGAGTTCGCCGGTGAGCGGGTGCGGAAATCGCAGAACATCGAAAGCGCCTACCTGCACGGCCGGTTCGGCGCGCTCCCCCAGGTAGACCAGACGGAGTTCCTGCGGGCGCTCGGTCTGATCGGCTGATAACACGATGAGCCCACGCCGCCGGGAAACGAAACCGCTCAAGCGCACCGTCGCTCGACGCCCAGAATTGCGCACGGTCGTCGTGTTCTGCGAGGGCAGGAACTCCGAGCCCGACTACATCAACGGGCTGAAGAAGCTGCCCGAAATCGCGGACAACACCGCCCTCAACCTCGAAATCCACCCCGACCAGGGCGTCCCGCTCACGCTCGTGCAGATGGCGGCCGAACGCCTGACCGACCCGGAGGTGGACGAATGCTGGTGCATCTTCGACGTGGAATGGCCGAAGAACCACCCCAACCTGCATCGCGCCAAGCAGCTCGCTCAGGCCAAGGGTGTCGGGCTGGTGATCTCGAACCCGTGCTTCGAGCTGTGGCTGATCCTGCACCACTGCGAGCACACCAAGTTCGTCGACACGGCGGAAGCCGAGAAGATGAGCCGCAAGCTTGACGGCCGACCAGGAAAGAGCATCGACACCAGCATCTACCTGCCGTTACGAAAGCAAGCGGCCCGCCGTGCCGAGCAACTGGAACGTCGGCACGAGAAAAATGGCACGTCTTTCCCGGATGACAACCCGTCCTCCGGGATGCATCACCTGCTACGGGCGCTCGGCGCCTTTTAGTCGATAGCTGCGAAGGCTGAACGGCCCCGGCCGGCTGGTACGCCTACGTGGGGGCGAAGTAGAGGTGTACGAGCGCGGTCGATACCGCTACTTTGACCCAACCCCGATCTCACGGCCGGAGTGAATGGCAGCACTGAGCTGAGGGCCGTCAGCACACATCCCGCCCGGCTATAGGCCGAGAATCTGCCGTATGCACTCTTCGATGCGACGAAGCTCGGCGGGTGCCAGCCGGCCGAGTCGTCGGCGTAGCCGAGGTTTGTCGACGGTGTGCAGGTCGGTGCAGTTCACGTATGACTGGTCATATTTGGTCAGGCCGGCTTCGCGTCCGACCGGAACATGGGTCGCCGACGGCCCGGCGGTGCCGGTCACCAGCGCGACCGTGACGGACGACAGGGGCAGGGCGATGCGGTTGACGGTCAGCACGAGCACAGGATGCGGCCCGATCGGCTGCGGCATCGCGCACACCCACACCTCACCCCGCAGGGCGGTGTCGACACCTACCACTGGGCGTCGTCCGCTGCCTGGAGTTCTGCCTCGGTGGCGGGGGCCACGCCTGCGGGGCGGGGAGCCTGCTCGCCCTTGTAGTACGCGCGGATCTCCTCCGCGGCCTGGTCTTCCGCCGCTTCGCGGACCAGTAGGCGGAGCCCTTCCCGCAGGGCTTCGGAGGTGGAGCCGAGGTTCAGTTGCCGTACCACCATTTCCAGGTTGACCAGTTCGTCCGGTTGGAGGCGGACCTGAGCGACCTTGGTGCCGGACGTCGCGCCCTGCCCCTTTCCACGCGCCGAACGCTTCTTGGCCGCGCTCGCAGCGCTCGCAGCGGCGCGTCCCAGTTTGGTCGGGTCCTTGGCTGGCTTCCGCGCCTTTCCACTGCTGCCGGCCGGCAGCTCCTGTCGTACAGGTGTCATACAGCGAGTATGGCGCGATCTGATCGGTCCGTCAAACCCTCCCGCGCGGCGCTGACCTGCTCTGCTGTCGACGGCGACGGGCCGCGCACACCCCTTCGGGGTACGTGCGCGGCCCGCCTGGGCGATGGCCGAACTTCGATGCCGGACCCTACTTGCAGGTGCGGGAAGCCGGCTTACTTGTAGACGATGTTCGAGGACGTGTACTTGCAGTACGTACCGTCGGGCCCGCTGCCGGTCTTGACGGGCTCGGCACCGGAGCTGTTGCCCGTGTAGCGGTCGCAGATGGAGATCTTCCGGCTGCTGTCGCCGTAGATGGTGATGCCCGAGAACGTCGCGGTGTCGCCGTAGTTGGTGTTGATGCCGGCGAGCACCTTGCCGGGGGCGGTCACCGTGACGTTCTGGATGACGACGGTCCGCTTGTACTGGGTCGAGCAGTTGCCGCACGACCGGTACAGCTTGCCGAAGTTGCTGACGTCGAAGTTCTTGATGGTCAGCTTGCCGCCGCCGTTGTGCTGGAACACCTTGTCGGAGGCGGACCGGGCACCGCCGCCGTCGACCGTGTAGTTCGCCGACGAGCCGCCCTTGAAGGTGGCGGCGTCCTCGCCGACGTCCTCCCACCACACGTTGACCAGCGTGCAGGTGCCCTTGCAGTGGATGCCGTCGGCGGCCGGCGAGCCGATGATCACGTTCTTGATGGTCGCGCCGTCGGCCAGTTCGAGGATCGGCTTCTGGCTCTCGCTCTGGCCGCCGTCGCCCATCGCGCCGCCGGCCTTGAAGCGCACCAGGCCGTAGTCCTTGGTGCCGCTGACCGACTGGGTGCTGGTGACGGTGGTGGTGCTCTTGGCCGTGGGCCAGGTGGCGGCCTGGGCACCGGTCTGGGTCACGACCAGGCCGGCAGCGACCAGCCCGACGGTGGCGAGCGGCACCAGGGCGAGTCGCCACCGCCGGTGGCGTGCTGGTGCGCCGTTCTCACGTGTGCTCACGTGTCCTCCGAATGGATCAAGGGACGGGTGGTGGTGGCGGACGGGTCCGCGCCGCAGGGCGCTCACCGGCGTGCCGTACACCTCGGGAAAGCGCTTGCCTGCAAGGTGTCACGTTACGATAAACGTCGATTTCTTGGAAGGGTCTGCGCTCGGGGAAGCCAAGATTCTGTTGCCCAGAGATCAGCGCGCCCGTGCAGGGGATCAACCCGACTCGATGGTGCGATGTAGCGGTATCGGAGCGCTTGATACCACTCCATCGACCCAGCTGAGTCGATCAAGCCGGGCGGGCCGACATGGCCCGCGCGAGTGTGGGTCAGCGCAGCGAGGCGCGGGCCGAGAAGGCGATGCTGGCCAGCAGGAACCCGCCGTTGACGATGGTGAACGCCACGATCACCCAGAACACCAGCGCCGGGGCGAGCATCAGCACCAACCCCGCCACGAAGATCACCGCGCCGTAGTCGCGGACCAGCTTCGCCAGGCGTACCGGCAGGGAGGTCGAGGTGACCATGCTGGCCGCGTTCGGGCCGGACTGCATCACCGAGGTCACCAGGTTGACCATCCAGGTGCCGGCGAAGGTCGCGATCAGCCAGGTCGGCGTTTCCGGGCGCTGCGCCACGGCGGTGGCGGACAGGGCGGCGACCAGGGCGATCTGGGCGGCCACGTCACAGAGCACGTCGACCCGGGCACCGGCCGCGCTGCCCTGCCCGGTCACCCGGGCGAGCTGCCCGTCCGCGCAGTCCAGGGCGTACGCCACCTGCCAGCCGACGAGCGCGACCAGCCCGACTACCCAGGCCGGGACGGTGCCGGCGGCGACCCGGTCGGCGAGCGCCACCACCGTCACCGAGGCGGCCAGGCCGAGCACCAGGTTGGTGATGGTCAACGCGGTCGGGCGCAGCCCGAGACGCTGGGCGACCAGGGCGAAGACGGCACCCAGCCACTGGCTGACCGACTCGCTGAACAGGCCGCCGCCCCGGTTTACCCGGTGGAAGTCGGCAACGGTGGGACGGGGTTCAGCCACAGTGGTCGCGGAGTGCACCGGCGTAGTCTGCCAGCCGCTCCCGCGTCTCGGTAACCGACATGGCCAGGTGCTCCAGGATGGTGTACCGGTCGGGGCGGGTGGCCGGGGCGAACTGCACCGCCTCGACGAACTGGTCGTCGGTCAGGCCCACGTCGGCGGGGTGCCGGGGCAGCCCGTGCCGGCCCAGGCAGGCCGACATCTCGGCGAAGCGCCGCAGGTCACCCCGCAGGTAGGTGCAGAACAGCGCGCCGAGCCCGGCCAGCTCGCCGTGCGACGAGGTGCCGGGAAAGAGGGCGTCGATCGCGTGCATGATCTCGTGGCAGCCGCCGCTGGCCGGTCGGCTGCTGCCGCAGACCGCCATCGCCAGGCCGCTGGAGATCAGCGCCTCGGCCAGCACCGTGACGAACGCGTCGTCGGTCATGTCGCCGGTGTGCGCGAGCACCGCCTCCGCGCCCATCCGGGCCAGCGAGGCGGCCAGGCCGTCGACCGGTTCGCCGCGTACCCGGCGGGCCAGTTCCCAGTCGGCCAGGGCGCTGATGTTGCTCACCACGTCGCCGATGCCAGCCCGGTTGTGCCGGTCCGGCCCGGCCGCCACGAAGTCGAGGTCGACGATCACCGCGATCGGGATGTGCACCCCGTAGGAGCCCTTGATGCCGCCGTTGATCAGGCTGGCCACCGGAGAGGCGATGCCGTCGTTGGCGAGGCTGGTCGCCATGGTCACCATCGGCAGCCCGCGCCGGGTGGCGGCGTACTTCGCCACGTCGATGGTCTTGCCGCCGCCGATGCCGACCACCGCGTCGTACGAGCGTTCGCGGAGCTTGCCGCCCAACTCGTCGGCGGCGTCGAGGGTGCCGCCGGCCACGGTGAACACGTCCGCCGAGCGCAGCGACGGCCGGATCAGCTCGGCGATCTGTTCGCCCTGCCCGGGGCCGACCGCCACCGCCACGTCGCCGCCGGCGGAGATCCGCCCGTCGGCCAGGATCGTGGCGAGGTCGGCGACCGCCCCGCGCCGCACGTCGATGTGCAGCGGGGTCAGGATGGTACGGGCTAGTAGCGGCACGCGATCTCCCGCGCCCGGGTCAGGTCGTCGTGGTTGTCGACCTCGACCCAGGAGACGTCACCGATCGGCGCGGCCCGCACCTCGCCACCCCGGTCGGCGAACTCCTGGTAGCCGTCCTCGTAGTAGAGGTTCGGGTCCCGCCGCCAGGTCGCCTCCAGCGCGTCGGCGAGCGCCCCGGCCACCTGCGGCTCGATCAGCGTCGCGCCGATGTACTCCCCGTACGCCTCGCCCGGATCCATCAGCTTGGTGATCCGGGTGAGCTGGCCGGCGGCGTCGAAGGTGGTCTTCATCTCCTCCTCGGCCAGCGCCTTGAGGGTGTCCACGGCCAGCAGGATGCCCGGCCCGCGCTCGGCCAGCAGGGTCTTCTCCACGCTCACCGGGTGCACGGTGTCCCCGTTGACGAGCAGCACGCCCCGGGCGAAGTGCTCCCGGGCCAGCCACAGCGAGTAGGCGTTGTTCCACTCCTCGGCCTTGTCGTTGTGCACCAGGCTGAGGGTGACGCCGTACTTCTCCTCCAGGGCCGGCTGCCGCTGTACGACCGCGTCGGCGGCGTAGCCGACCACGATCACGATCTCGGTGAGCCCCACCTCGGCCAGGTTGCGCAGCGCGATGTCCAGGATGGTGGTCTCACCGTCCACCGGCACCAACGCCTTGGGCAGGGTGTCGGTGTACGGGCGCAGTCGGCGCCCCGCACCGGCCGCGAGCACCATCCCGATCATGCGGGGCCTCCCTCGTACGACTCCAGGTCACCTTTGCGGGTCACCGTTCCAGGTCACCGTGGAGGATAGCCCCGCGTCACCGGGCACCCGCCGCCAACCGGGAGTTCAGCCGGGCAGGGCGGGTCGGTGGCTCAGCCGGGCAGGGCGGCCAGGTCGGCGAGCACGCCCAGCCGCTCGTCGGCGGTCAACGTCGCGTACGGGCCGGCCGCCCGACGGTCGGTCTCCAGCTCGATGGCCCGCCGCTCCGGCCCGTCCGGCAGCTCCCCGACGCTTGTCGCGGTGTGCCCGGCGGCGGTCCACGCGGCGGCGTGCGCGTCCGCCCGGTGGTAACGCAGCGTGCCGATCCGGTTGAGCAGCAGCACCCCCGACGGGGTGCCGTCCGGCTCGTACGGCGGGGCCATCGCGGCGAACGCCGGCCCCGGTTCGGCAGCCGGCTCACCGGCCAGCAGCACCGCGTACGCCAGCACCCGGCCGCACGCCTCGACCAGCCGGTGCACCCGGTCATCGTGCCCGGCCCACAGCTCCTCGGTCACCTCGGCGTGCACCTGGTAGAGCTCGGTGAGGAAGTCGACGCCCCGCTCGGTGGCGGTGAAGCCGCCGTCCGGCCGGCGGGCGATCATGCCGTGCGCGACCTGCTTGTCAAGCGCCCGCTGGCAGGTCGCCGGGTCGCGGTAGCGGTTGACCGCCGCGAAGCCGGCCCGGTCGACGACGCCTCCCGGCGCGGCGAGCCGGGTGCGGAACTCCACCAGGAAACCGGTGGCGGCCGGTCCGCCGTACCGCTGGCTCAGCTCGGCGCCGCCACCGTCGCGGCCGGCGAGCATCCCGGCCACGAACGCCCGCTCGACCGCCGGGGCGACCAGACCGGCGAACCGGTGCGGCGCGAGCTCGACGCCATCGTCCACGATCAACGCGCCGGCGCAGCGGAGGGGCTCGGTGGGCACACTTCGACAGTAGCGAGCGCCGACCGCCCGCGCCGATGTCCGGTCCTGTCCCGACCTGCACCGGGGTCGACCGGTTCCGCCCGGCGGTCGTGCCCGCATGTTGAACTTGGCGTGTATGCCGGCCGGAGCGCCCCGGCCAGGCCCTAGGCTCGTGCGCATGACCGCCGAGCAGCTGATCTCGTTCGCCCGTGGCGCGCCCTCGCTGGACATCGTGGATGTCGAGGGGCTCAAGGCCGCCGCCGTCCGTGCCTTCGACGCCGACCCCGCCGGGGTCACCGCGTACGGCACCTCCGTCGGTTACCCGCCCCTGCGGAAGTGGATCGCCGAGAAGCACGGCGTCGAGGCGGATCAGGTGCTCGTCACCAACGGCTCGCTCCAGGCCGACGCGTTCCTCTTCGACCACCTGGTCCGGCGCGGCGACGCCGTGGTGGTGGAGCGGCCCACGTACGACCGGACCCTGCTCAACCTCCAGCGGATGGGCGGCGAGATCCACGGCGTGGGCATCGAGCCGGACGGTCTGGACACCGCCGAGCTGCGCAAGCTCCTCGAATCCGGGGTACGCCCCCGGCTGGCCCACGTGATCCCCAACTACCAGAACCCGGCCGGGGTGACCCTCTCCCTGGACAAGCGGCGGGAGTTGCTCGACCTCGCCGCCGAGTACGGCTTCACCATCTTCGAGGACGACCCGTACGCCGACATCCGGTTCCGGGGTGAGCCGCTGCCGTCGATGCTGTCGATGGACACCCGGGGCGTGGTGGTGCACGCGTCAAGCTTCACCAAGACCGTCTGCCCCGGGGTCCGGGTCGGTTACCTGGTCGGGCCGGCGAGCCTGATCGCGGACATCGCCAAGTCGGCGACCAGCCTCTACATCTCGCCGGGCATGGTGGCGCAGGCGATCGTGCACCAGTTCTGCGTCTCCGGTGACGTCCAGCGGTCCATCGCCACGGTGTCGTCGGCGCTGGGCGAGCGGGCCGGGGTGCTGGCCGAGTCGCTGCGCCGGCACCTGCCCGAGGTGACCTTCGTCGAGCCGGACGGCGGCTACTTCCTCTGGGTGGAGTTCCCGGACGACGTGGACGTGGACCGGCTGGCCCCGGCCGCCGCCGAGCGGGGCGTCGCCGTGGTCAAGGGCAGCGACTTCATGGTCGACGGCGGGCGGCACGCGCTGCGGCTGGCGTTCTCCGCGGTGACCGCGGACCGGATCGACGAGGGCGTCCGTCGGCTGGCGGACGCGGTGGCAGCCGTCCGCGGCTGACAATATCTGTCGGGTTTCCGACAAAAGTACGGCGTCGGCCGGTCGAGGGCTCGCCTCGACCGGCCCGGCGACCCACAATGCTGCGAGCGTCGCTCACGTTCGACCGGTGACCAGCCCCACCGCCGCCGGGCGGACGACGACGCCGCAGCTTTACCCCCCGCCCCAACGGTGCCGGGTGGGTCGGGTCGCCCCCTCACCCCCCTGAACGCGGCCCGACCCGCCCGGTACCACCACCCGGTCGACCTTCCCGGCTGCCGCCCCGCCCGGACCGGCGCAACCGCCCCGCTCCCGGCCGACGCGGGCCGGTCCCGGCCGACCGGTCCCGGATGGAACGCGCAGCCGTCCGCTCGCCGTGACCAGGATCACGCCCGTCGACCCTCCGCCGCCCGTCCGGCACCGGAGGTCACCGATCGTCCGAGGGTCGCACGGGCCGGTGGCGGCGTAGCCTGCAAGCCGCAGCAGCACACCCGGGAGGGGGAACGCCATGACGGACCGGGCGGAACGGGAGCGGTCGGCGACACTCCACGGCGGCCGGGTGCTGAATCCCCGCGCCTGGGTCTCACCGGTCCGGGCGATGTCGCGCATCCTCAACGCCGACGGCTCCCCGCGTAACCCCGCCCCCGTCGGCCCCGGGCGCAGCGGGGTGGTGGACTGCGGCCTCTACGTCGACGGCGAACGCCGCCCCGGCCAGTGGCACTACGCCGAGGCGCTGGCCGCCGCCCGCGACGAGCGCGACGGGTTCGTCTGGCTCGGGCTGCACGAACCGGAGCTGGCCGAGATGACCGCCATCGCCGAGACGTACGGGTTGCACGAGTTGGCCGTCGAGGACGCGGTGAAGGCCCAGCAGCGGCCCAAGCTGGAGCGCTTCGGCGAGGTCAGCTTCCTGGTGCTACGGACCGCCCGGTACTGCGAGCACACCGAGCTGACCGAGACCTCCGAGGTGGTCGAGACCGGCCAGGTGATGCTCTTCATCGGCCCGAACTTCCTGATCAGCGTCCGGCACGGGGACGCCTGCCGGTTGGCGCCGGTCCGGGCCGACCTGGAGGCCAAGCGGGACCTCCTGCGACACGGGCCGTGGGCGGTGGCGTACGCGATCACCGACCGGGTGGTGGACCTCTACCTGGAGGTGGCCGACCAGCTTGAGGACGACCTCGACGTGCTCGAAGCGGACGTCTTCGACCGGCAGAGCAGCGGGCGGATCCAGCGGATCTACCAGATGAAGCGTGAGCTGGTGGAGTTCAAGCGGGCGGTGATCCCGCTGCAACGGCCGCTGATGACGCTTACCGCGCAGGTGCACCGGGAGGTGCCGCAGGAGGTACGGCGCTACTTCCGCGACGTGCAGGACCACCTCAGCCGCACCGTCGAGCAGGTCAACTCCTACGACGACCTGCTCAACTCGATCCTCCAGGCCCGGCTGGCGCAGGTCACCGTCGACCAGAACAACGACATGCGCAAGATCGCCGCCTGGGCCGCCATCGCCGCGGTCTGGACCGCGTTCGCCGGGGTCTACGGCATGAACTTCGAGAACATGCCCGAGCTGAAATGGACGTACGGCTATCCGGGGGTGCTCGCGCTGATGCTCGCCATCTCGCTGGCGCTGTACCGGTGGTTCCGGCGCAACGGCTGGCTCTGACCGCCGCTCGGCCGGCCGGGCCGCACCCCCGGTGGTCCGCTCGGCCGGGCCGGTGGCCGCTCAGCCGGCCGGTGTGGCTGCCGGGTTCGCCGCCGCCAGCAGCTCGGAGACGGTGACGAACTCGAAGCCCCGCCGCCGCAGACCGGTGATCATCGCGGCCAGCCCCCGGATCGCCACCAGCCGGTCGGCTGGCCCGGTGTCGTGGGCGAGCAGGATGGTGCCCGGGTCACAGGAGTCGACCACGTAGTCGACCAGGCCGTCCGGATTCTGGGTGAACCGGGATTCGAGCATCTGCCGGTTCCAGAGGACCACCTGGTAGCCGAGGTCGTTGGCGGCGAGCAGGGTGCTGCCGGCCAGGTGCCCGTACGGCGGGCGGAGCAGGGTGGGCTCCCGGCCGCAGAGCCGGGTCAGCTCGTTGTGCGCCCGGCCGATCGCGGCACAGGCCTGCTCGTAGGTCATCTTCGCCAGGTCCTGGTGGTCCCAGGTGTGGTTGCCGATCTCGTGCCGGTCCAGCCGGTGGGTCACCAGGCGGCCGTACTCGCGGGCCCGGCGACCGACCATGAAGAAGGTGGCCGGGGTGTCGGTCTCCTCGAGGATCGACAGCACCCGTGGGGTCCAGTTCGGCGCCGGACCGTCGTCGAAGGTGAGCGCGATCAGCCGGCGGGTGGTGTCCACACTCCACACCACGTCGACCCGGGAGGACTTCGGCGGGGTACGCCGGTCGCCGTGCACGGTGGCCGCGTACCCGCCGTAGACGGGCAGTTTGTTGCCGGCGGTGGCCTCGGCGTACCCGAACTCGCCGGTCAGGGCCACCCCCGCACCGGCCAGCGCGGCAGCGGTGCCGGAGAGGATCCGCCGCCGGGACACGGCCCGGTCCCGCCTGGCCGCCGGGGCACGGCCCGGCTCCGCGGGGGCACGGACCGGCTCGGGGTCCGGGAGATCCGGGTCGGTGGTCGGCGTCTGCATAGTCAGCACTGTAGGAGCCGGACGCCCTCCGGACGATCCCATAAGCTCCGGCTTAAACCCGCATGTGCCGGTAGCTCCGGGGGCCGGGCCCTACCGAAAGACCCGGGCCGTCACACGTCGGCGGCGCGGGACGACCCGTGGGTCGTCTCCGCGC
>NZ_JBTMMT010000026.1:0-83252 GCF_055517075.1 Micromonospora sp. DSM 43699 | reverse complement strand
CAACGTGGCCCGGCGTGGGGTGGTGCGGTGTGGGTGGGTGGGTGGGTGGGGAGGGGTCAGTCGGCGCGGCGGGTGGCGGCGATGGCCAGGTCCACCAGGGCCTGGCGGGCCTCGGTGTCGAGGTCGACACCGGCCAGCGCGGCCAGGGCGGTGTCGGTCAGGGTGACGATGCGCTGCTCGGTACGGGCCAACGCGCCGGTGCCGCGGATCAGCTCGCGGAGCCGGGCCACCCCGTCCTCGTCCAGCTCCGGATCGCCGAGCCGGCCGAGCAGCAGGTCCCGACCGGCCTCGTCGGCGGCCTCCACCGCCGCCGCCACCAGGTAGGTGCGCTTGCCCTCACGCAGGTCGTCCCCGGCCGGCTTGCCGGTCTGCGCCGGGTCGCCGTACACCCCCAGCACGTCGTCGCGGAGCTGGAACGCCTCACCGAGCGGCAACCCGTACGCCGAGTAGGCGGTGCACACGTCCGCCGACGCGTCGGCGAGTGCGCCACCGAGCAGCAACGGCCGCTCGACCGTGTACTTGGCCGACTTGTACCGGGCGACCTTGCCGGCCCGTTCCAGCGAGACCTCCCCGGTCGCCTGGGTCAGCACGTCCAGGTACTGCCCGACGGTGACCTCGGCGCGCATCTCGTCGAAGACCGGTCGGGCCCGGGCCACCGTGTGCGGGTCCAGCCCGGCGGAGTGCAGCAGCTCGTCGGACCAGACCAGGCAGAGGTCACCGAGCAGGATCGCCGCCGCGTCGCCGAAGCCGTCCGGGGCCCCGTTCCAGCCGGCTGCCCGGTGCCGGGTGGCGAACCGTCGGTGCACCGCCGGCTCACCGCGCCGGGTGTCGGACCGGTCCATCACGTCGTCGTGGATCAGTGCGCTGGCCTGGAAGAACTCCAGCGCCGCCAGGGCGGTCACCACCTGGTCGGCATCCACCCCACCGGCACCCCGGAATCCCCAGTACGCGAAGGCCGGGCGCAGCCGCTTGCCGCCACCGAGCACGAACCCCTCGATCGCCTCGGCGACCGGGGTCAGAGCCTCGTCGATGCCGGCCATCCAGCCGCGCCGGCCGGCCAGGAACTCGGTCAGGGCCTTGTCGACGCGTTGCCGCAGGCCGGCACGGTCGACGGGGGAGACGGGAGCGGCGTGGGTCACGCCCAGACGCTAGCCGGTCCCCGCCGCCGCCGCCGCACCACCACCTCGGCGCGTCACCCCGGTGGGCGCGGCAGGCCGCTGCCGGTCGAACTCACTTCTGCTCGGCAACCCACGTCCCGCGACCGGCGAACGTCGATACCAACCCACGCTACGTGCTGGCCGGACCTGGACGCGAAGGGCGATGCCATGTCGGGCCGCAAGATCGGCGATGCCATGTCGGGCCGCAAGATCTTCGTGCGGAAGGACGGTCTTCGCCCTGCCGCAAGATCCAGCGGGCGGGGGACGGGGCGTCGGGCGGGTCGGTGGGCGTCGATGTTCTGGTGGGAAGTGCGTGGGGTCGGACGGCGTCGCCCGCTAGAGTCGTCACGTGGCGCTCGGTCTTCCCTCCGTCCTTCCCAATCCCCAGCCGGCGATCGGGGAGTTGATCCGCGACCGCCAGCCGACGTTCTCGTTCGAGTTCTTCCCGCCCAAGACGGCACAGGGTGAGCGGCTGCTCTGGCAGGCCATCCGCGAGCTGGAGTCGTTGCGCCCGTCGTTCGTGTCGATCACCTACGGGGCCGGCGGCTCGACCCGGGACACCACCGTCGCGGTGACCGAACGGATCGCCACCGAGACCACGTTGCTGCCGATGGCGCACCTGACCGCCGTCAACCACTCCGTCGCCGAGCTGCGCAACGTGATCGGGCGGCTGGCCGGCGTCGGCGTCCGCAACGTGCTCGCCGTGCGCGGCGACCCGCCCGGTGACCCGGGCGGCGAGTGGATCCGACACCCCGAGGGCGTCGGTTACGCCGAGGACCTGGTCCGGCTGGTCCGCGACGCCGGCGACTTCAGCGTCGGGGTGGCCGCCTTCCCGTACAAGCATCCCCGTTCGGCAGACGTGGACAGCGACACCGCACACTTCGTCCGCAAGTGCCGGGCCGGCGCGGAGTTCGCCATCACCCAGATGTTCTTCGACGCCGACGACTACCTGCGGCTGCGGGACCGGGTCGCGGCGGCCGGCTGCGACACGCCGATCCTGGCCGGGGTGATGCCGGTGACCCAGATCGGCACCATCGAGCGCTCGGTGCAGCTGTCCGGCGCGCCCTTCCCGGCCGCGCTGGCCGAGCGGTTCGCGCGGGTCGCCGACGACCCCGAGGCGGTCCGCCGGCTCGGCATCGAACAGGCAAGCGAGATGTGCGCCCGGCTGCTCGACGAGGGGGTTCCGGGCATCCACTTCATCACCCTGAACCGCTCGCCCGCGACCCGCGAGGTGTGGCGCAGCCTGCGGGCCGACGCCCGGGTGTGAACGCGTCGACCCCGACACCTCGACCGTGCCGTGGCGGTTGACCGATGGTGGGCACACAGCTGAAATGGGACGAGTACGCGACCGCCTGGGCGCGGTTGCACGGCGGCTTCGACCCCCGGGTCGCGGCGCCTGTGGTCCGTGCCTGGCTACGCTTCGCCTACCACGTCGGTTTCGTGCTGGGCCGGTTGCGGGTCACCCCGACCGCGGTGACCGTCGGCGGGGTGCTGCTCTGCCTGTGCGTGCCGCTGTTCAGCGTCCGGTCGCCCCAGGGGCCGATCGTCGGCGCGCTGTTCGTGCTGCTCGCCTCGGTCGCCGACAGCGTCGACGGGGCGGTCGCGGTAGCCACCGGCCGGACCACCCGGCTCGGCTACGTCTACGACTCGGTCGCCGACCGGCTCGGTGAGATCGCCTGGCTGGTGACGTTCTGGCTGGTCGGCGCGCCCGGCGCGCTGGTGGTCGCGGCCGGCGCGCTGTCCTGGCTGCACGAGTACGTCCGGGCCCGCGCGGTCGCCGCCGGGATGCGGGAGATCGGCGCGGTCACCGTGGGGGAGCGGCCCACCCGGGTCTGCGTCGCCCTGGTCGGGCTGCTGCTGGCCGGGCTGACCGGGCTGATCGACCTCGACCTGGCGGCCGGCACCATCACCATGGCCACCGCCGTCTGGCTGCTGCTGGCCGGCTTCGGCCTGGGCCAGCTCCTCTCCACCGTCCGCCGGGCCCTGCTCGACGCCGGCTGACCCGCTACCAGGCGGGGCCGATCTCGTCGGCGACGATCTGGGCGGACATGGTGACCATCGGCAGGCCGCCGCCGGGGTGGCTGGAGCCGCCGACCAGCCACAACCCGTGCGCCGGACCCCGGTTGGCGGGGCGGAGCAGCCCACCCGCCGTGCCGTAGATCGACCCGCCCGGCGCGGCGGTCGCGGCGTCCAGGTCGGCCGGGGTACGGGTCTCGCGGAACACCAGCCGGTCCCGGACGTCGACCCCCCGCTCGGCGAGCACGTCGAGGATCCGGTCGGCGTACGCGTCGGCGAGCCCCGGCCGACGCCAGTCCACCGCATCCGGGGCGGTGCCGTGGCGGGCGGCGTTGACCAGCACGAACCACGCCTCGTGTCCGGCCGGGCGGGCGGTCGGGTCGTCGGCCACTGTGACGAAGACCGTCGGGTCGGTCGCCGGCCGGGCCCGGATCCCCCGCCCGGGGTCACCGAAGACGGCGTCGAACTCGGCGTCGTAGTCGCCGGGGAAGAACACGGTGTGGTGGGCCAGGCCGGAGTCGCCGCGTACCCCGAGCAGCAGCACGAAACCGGCCAGACTGCGGTCGGTCAGCGCGGCCAGCCGGCGCGGGTGGGGCAGCAGGTCCCGGTAGACGGTGAGCGCGTCGGCGTTGGCGACCACCACGTCGGCGGGCACGGGCGCGTGGACCCCGGCCAGGCGTACCCCGTGCACCCGGCCACCGGCGGCGTCGATCCGGGTGACCGTCTCCCCGGTGCGCACCGTGACGCCCAGGTCCAGGCAGCGGGAGAGCAGCGCGTCGGCCAGGGTGCCCAGTCCGCCGCGCAGGTACCAGCCACCGAAGGTCAGCTCGGCGTAGGGGACGGCGACCAGCGCGGCCGGGGCGCGGCGCGGGTCCGCGCCGGTGTAGGTGGCGTAGCGGTCCAGCAGCATCCGCAGCCGGGGGTCGGACAGGTGGCTGCGGCCCAGCCCGCGCAGGGTGCGGCCGGGGCCGATCGCGGCCAGGTCGCCCAGCCGCCAGGCCAGCGCGGCCAGGTCGCGCGGCGAGTCGACGGTCCGCCGCAGGATGTCCCGGTGCGACGCCGTCCAGACCCGGGCGGCCCGCCGCCACAGCCGCTGCCAGTCGGCGGCGGACCGGTCGCCGAGGGTGGCCCCGATCCGGGCGGCGAACTCGTCCGGGTCGGCGCACGAGTCGAGGGCCGGTCCGCCACCGGGGAAGACGTGCCGCACGATCGGGTCCAACGGGACCAGGTCGAGGTACTCGTCGAGCTTCGCGCCGGTCGCCTCGAACAGCTCGTGGAAGACCTGCGGCAGGGTGAGCAGGCTCGGCCCGGTGTCGAAGTGGAAGCTGCCCGCCGGGGTGTCGTGGACGTGGCGGCCGAGCTTGCCGCCGACGGTGTCGGACCGTTCGAAGACGGTCACCTCGTGCCCGCTGACCGCCAGCCGGGCGGCGGTGGCCAGCCCGCCCACGCCGGCGCCGATGACCACGATCCGCGCCATGCCGCGTCCTCCTAGCTGACCGGACGGCCCCGCCAGGACAGGCGACGCCGCTTCCGCAGATGGTACGACCGCAGGGTCAGCCAACCGAGCACCACGACCGACACGGGGTGGGCCAGCGCGTCGGGCCAGGCCCGGCCGCCGGTGGCGCGGGCGCTGCGCACCCGCCCGGCGACTCCGGCGGCGTACCCGAGCAGGGCCAGCCCGGCTGCCGGCGGCGAGCCCGCCACCAGCGCCGCCACCGCCAGCAGCGGCGGCGCGGTGTAGAGCAGGAGCAGCGCGGCGACCACTGTCGCGGCGGCCCCCGGGTGGCCGAAGGTGGCCCAGAGCGACTTGGTGTAGCCGTCGCGCAGTTGGGGCCAGGTCCCGTACATCCGGCAGTCGGCCAGCCGGGAGCCGTCGGCCAGCGCGATCCGCCCGCCGGAGCGCTTCACCGCCCGCGCCAGCTCGATGTCCTCCAGCACCCGGTCGGCGACGGCGGCGTGCCCGCCGGCCCGGTCGTAGCCGGCCCGGTCCACCAGCAGGAACTGCCCACCGGCCGCGGCCAGCGACGGCCGCGCCGAGCGTTCCATCGCACGCAGCGGCAGGAAGGTCAACCACAACCACTGCAACAGCGGCTGCACCAGCCGGTCACCCACCGTCCGCACCAGAATCCTCGGGTACGCCGACAGCAGCGTCGCCCGTGCCGCGCGCAGCTCGGTCACCGCCGCCGCCACCGCGTACGGGGTGAGCACCACGTCCGCGTCGACGAAGGCGAGCACGGTGGCGGCCGGCCCGGCGTGCCCGGCGAGTTGGTGGCAGGCGTACGGCTTGCCCAGCCAGCCCGGCGGCGGGGTGACCCCGGTGAGCAGGGTGACCCGGGGGTCGTCGCCGACCACCGCACGGACCACCTCGGCGGTGCCGTCGGTCGAGCCGTCGTCGAGCACCGTGATCCGTAGCCCCGGCACCCCCTGCTGGGCGAGCAGCGCGCGCAGGCACGGGGTGACCCGGTCGGCCTCGTCGCGCAGCGGCAGCAGCACCGCCACGGTCTCGTCGACCTCGACCGGCCCGTCGACGGGCCGACGCAGCCAGCACCCGGCGTTGACCCAGGTGTGCACGGTCAGCGCGAGCACCGCGACGGCCAGCGCGAGCGCGACGACGGTCACCGCCGACCCACCGCCCGCCCCCGCGCCCCCGCTGCCGGCCGGTCGGCGGGCCGGTGGCGGGCGCGCAGCAGGGTCACCGCCAGCGGCACCGCCACCACCGCCATGCCCACTGCGCCCCAGACCGCCGAGGCGGGCAGCCGGAGGAAGACCGCGTGCGCCAGCACACTGGAGAAGTACGTCCACAGGTAGAGCGCGAACATCGGGTCGTCGCGGGAGTCGGTGACCGCGACGGCCGACCCGGCCAGCGGGCGCAGCGCGCTCATCAGCAGCACCGCGAAGAGCAGCCAGCCCAGGTAGTTGCTGACCGGGATGCCGGGCAGGCCGGGCAGCGCCGGGGTGGCGTCGCGCCACACCCAGTAGCCCTCGGCCACCATCTGCGGGTCGAGGAAGAGGTCCCAGCCGGCCAGCCCGACGGTGGCCAACGCCACCCGCCCGGCGTGCCCCGCCCACCCGGGCGTCGCGCTGCCGGGTGCTGCGGTGCGCGGTGCTGCGGTGCGCGGTGTCGCGCTGCCGGCCGGTGCGGTGCCGGCCGGTGCGGTGCCGGCCGGTGCGGTGCCGGGGGCCCGGCCGGTGGGCGTGGTCAGCCGGACCGCGGCCAGCCAGGCGGGCCAGGCCATCCAGGTCCAGGCCAGCGGGATGATCAACGGCACCCCGGCCAGCTTCGGCCCCAACTCGCCTGAGTAGTCGTAGCTGCCGAACGGAAAACCGGTCGCCACCCCCAGCGCCTCGATCGCGAACCCGCCGCCGGTGGCCACCGAGACCAGCGCCACCGCCGCCCGGGGGCCCCGGGTGAGCAGCGCGTGCCCCACCGAGAGCAGGTAGCCGAGCACGACCGTGGCGACGGTGAGGCGGGCCCGGGTGACCCCGGTGGTGAGCGGATAGCAGATCTGGGTCAGCACCAGGACGGCCAGCAGCAGCCACGGGACGTGCCGGCGGGTCATGACGCGGTCGGGCCGGACGTGTCGGGGCGGGGCAACGGCAGGTCGCGGCCGAGCACCCCGAACGGTCGTTCGTCGCCGGGGAACCGGAAGTGCCGCAGGACGTCGACGAAGCCGAACCGCCGGTAGAGCCGCCAGGCCCGCGACGCCTGCTCGTCGGCCTCCGGGGTGGACAGCAGGGTGGTGCCGCCCTCGGCGAGGCTGAGCAGGGCGGTGAGCTGCCGGGCACCCACACCGTGCCCCTGCGCGGGCGGCCGGACGTGCAACTCGACCACCTCGAAGCAGTGGGTCAGCCAACGCTGTCGGGCGTCCGGGTCCAGCGCCCGGTAGACCTGGTCGTGCCACCACTGTCCACCCGCGCCGAGGTAGCCGTACCCGAAGCCGGCCAGGTGGCCCTCGGTGGTGAGGCTGGCGACGGCGCGGAACCCGGGTCGTCGGGCGTGGGTGGCGATGTAACCGCGTCGGGCCTCCAGCAGCTCGCTGCGGTAGCCCATCGCCTCCCCGTACACCGCGACCACGTCGTCGAGCCGCCGGACGAGATCCTCCGGCGTCCACCGCACCAACCTCATGCGCGTCCTCTCACGGTTGCGGATCACCGTCGGCGACCCATCCCAGCACCGACCGGTCACCGACCACTGCGCGCACCTCGAAACGCGCGAACAGCTCCTCCGCGTACCACCCCTCGGTGGGGGTGCGGGTGATCGCCGCGCGGTGCTCCGGGTGACGGTACGCGAACGCCACGAGGTCCGTCGGGTCGCGCCACACGCTGACCGTGCCCTGCCAGCCCAGCGGCGCCTCACCCACCCCGAAGCGGGCGAGCAGCCCCGGCGCGGCGTGCAGCGCTGCCGCGACCGGCGGGACGGCCTTCCAGAAGGTGAGCGCGCGGCGGGGACGCAACCGGGCCCGGGTCAGCGCCAGCACCGGTCCGTCGACCCGGCCACCCGCCGGATCGCCGAACGGACGCCGGCCCGACCACTCGCCCCGGCTGGTCACCGGGCGCAGCTCCAACCGGGCCGAGGCGCGGGCGATCCGGGCCCAGGAACGGCCCACCGGGGAGGTGTCGAAGCCGGCCGCCGCAGCGGGAGAATCCCACACCACCAGGGCGGCCCACCGGGTCAGGTCGGCGTCCCCCGGGCCGAAGCCGGTGCCGGTCCCGGTGCCGAGCAGCTTGCCGAACCGTACGCCGGGAGTGCGCCGCAGCCGGCCCGGGTGCCGGGCCATCCGCACCAACGCCTGACCGAGGGCGGCCCGGTGCACCCGCCACACGTGCAGGGTGACCAGCTCCGGGGTGGTGTTCACGCCACTTCGGCGGGGGTGCCACCGGTGATCCGCAGCAGCTCCGGGTAGCTGGTCGGGAAGACGGCCTGCGGTACGCCACCGGCGGCCCACACCTCGGCGTACCCGGTCAGGGCGGTGTCGACCAGGGTGCGCAGCGGCCCGGGGTGACCGACCGGGGCGACCCCGCCGATCACCTGGCCGGTGTGCTCCCGGACGAAGTCGGGGGTGGCCCGGCGCAGGTGGGTCACCCCGAGCTGGGCGGCCAGGCCGGCGGTGTCCACCCGGTGCGCGCCGGAGGTGAGCACCAGCAGCGGTACGCCGTCGGCGTCGAAGACCAGCGAGTTGGCGATCGCGCCGACGGCGACGCCGAGCGCGTCGGCCGCCGCGGCGGCGGTGTGCACCGCCTCGGGCAGCAGGCGGACCCGGCTGGCCGCGCCGGAGCCGTCCCGCGCGCCCGCGTCGTCGAGCGCCCGCTGCACCGCCTGCACGTTCGGGTGTGATTGCATGGGTCCATTCTCCCCGGTCCGCCCGGACGCCCCGCACCCGGTGGTCGGCCGGGGTGGGTCAGCGGGCGGGCGGCGGCCCGGGGCGGGTGCCGGGCCAGTCCGGGGTGGCGCGGACCCGGCCGTCGGCGGTCACCAGCAGCGCCTCGTGGTCGGCCAGGCCGGTCAGCCAGGTCAGCGCGTCGTCGGCGTCCCGGGTCATCGCCGCGGTGGCGTACACGTCGGCCCAGAGCAGTTCCGGCCCGACCACGGTGACCGACCGCAGCGCGGTCGCCGGCCGGCCGGTGAGCGGGTCGACGATGTGCGCGCCGCGCCGAGCGGTGCCCGAGGTGGCGACCGCGCCGTCGCGCCGGTCCAGTACGTCCAGCAGGTGGCCGGGGCGGTCCGGGTCCTCGATGCCGACCCGCCAGGCCGGCCGGTCCGCCCCGGCGTGCAGCAGCACGTCGCCACCGGCGTTGAGGCAGCGGTCGTGCCCGGTCAGGTCGGCCAGCCGGCCGGCCGCCCGCTGCACCGCCCACCCCTTGACCAGACCGGACGGGTCGTACCCGGCACCGCCGCCGGGCAGCGGGAGCCGCCGGGCGTCGAACCGGCCGCCGGTGCGCAGCCGGGCCAGCTCGCACAGCTCCGCCACCTCCCGGACCAGCGGGCTCGCGGTGGCCGGGTCCGGCGCCCGGCCGGCCAGCCGCCCGATCTCGGTGTCCGGCCGGTAGGTGCTGCACGTCGCGTCGACCGCGCGCAACTCGGCGAAGACCCGCTCCACCCGGGCGGCGACCGCGTCGTCGTGCACGTCCGGGCCGCGCAGGTGCACGCTCACCGGCAGCCCCATCACCTGCACCACCCAGGCCCGTCGGTCCGACTCCGCCGTCAGGTCCATCGTCGCGCTCACTTCAGGTGGGCCGCGTCGATGGCGGCCTGGAGGGACTCGCGGTAGCCGTCGCTGGTGACTGTCGCCCCGGACACGGTGTCGATCCGGGCGCTCTGCGCGGTGAGCGTCGACTGCCGCAGGATCGGCACCGCGTGGTCGTTGATCTGCTGGTCCCGGAAGTTGCCGTCGGGCACCTGGAGCGCCGTGACGTCGGTGATCCGCCCGCCCGCCACGGTGATCCGGACCTGCACCGGCCCCCACCGGGTCTGCGCCACCGACCCGTCGTACCTCCCGCCGCCGCTGCTGTTCCCGTTGCTGCCGTTGCTTCCGCTCGGCGAGTCCGAGTCCGAGTCCGGGTCCGAGCCGGTGGACGTACCCCCGGCGCCGGGGACGGCGCCGCCGCTGTCGCCGGCGGCGACAGTGCTGGTCCCCCCACCGACGCCCATGGTGCTGGTCCGGTAGCTGAACAGCAGCACCAGGGCGGCCACCGTGGAGAGCAGCCAGATGGTGATCCGTCGCACGGATCCTCCCTCCCCGCCCGTCACCAGGCGAAGCGTTCGTGATGGACGTACCGTTCGGGCACCCCGGCGGCCCGGGTCGCGGCCCGCACCGCGTCGATCCAGCCGTCCGGGCCGCACAGGTAGACGTCGTGGCCGGCGATGCCGGGGGAGAGCCGGCGCAGCGCCTCGGCGTCCGGCAGCCCCGCCGCGTAGCCGGGCAGCCAGGCCGGCTGCCGGCCGCGCGGGCCGACCAGGTAGTGGACCCGCACGCCACGTTCGGCCGCTAGTCGCTCCAGCTCCGCCCGGAAGGCCAGCTCCTGCGGGGTACGCACGCGGTAGAGCAGCACCGCCTGTCCCGGCGCGTACGGCAGTTCCCAGAGCAGGGCCAGCAGCGGGGTGATGCCGATCCCGCAGGCGAGCATGGTGATCCCGCCGCCGCGCCAGTGCTCCCCGGTCAGCCGCCCGTACGGGCCCTCCAGCAGCACCCGGGTGCCCGGTCGCAGGGCGGCCACCCCGGAGCTGTCGTCGCCGAGGTCCTTGACGGTGATCCGCATGAGGTCACCCGTCGGCGGGGCGGACAGCGAGTAGGGGTGGGCCCGGGACCAGCCGGGACCGGTCAGGAAGCGCCAGCCGAAGAACTGTCCGGCCCGTACCGGCAGCCGGTCCAGGCCCCGCCCGCGCAACCAGACCGAGGTGACGCCAGGTGCCTCGGGGACCACTGCGGCCACCTCGACCCGGTGCCGCAGCGAGCGGTACGCCGGCAGGCCGAGCCGGAACACCAGGACACTGCCCAGCGCCCCCAGGTAGGCCGTCCACCAGTACGCCCGCGCGGCGGCCGAGGCGACGAAGTCCGCACCGGTCCACAACTGGTGCGGCAGCGCCAACCCGACCCCCAGGTACGCGTACAGGTGCAGCAGGTGCCAGGACTCGTAGCGCAGCCGGCGGCGGGCCGTCCGGACCGAGGTGACCACCACCAGCACCAGCAGGGCCAGCGCGGCGGTGGCCAACAGCATCCCCGGGTACCCGGTGACCAGCAGCCAGAGCTGTGTCACGGGGTTCTCCCCGGCGGTCCCGGCGTACCCGAGGGTGGTCAGCAGCACGTGGGCCAGCAGCAGGTGGAACGAGGTGAAGCCGGCCAGCCGGTGCCAGCGGGCGAGCCGGTCCTGGCCGAAGCGCCGTTCGACCAGCGGCACCCGGGCCATCAGCACCACCTGGACGAGCATCAGGTCGGCGCTGAGCAGGCCGGTGAGCCGACCGGCGGAGGTGAGGCCGGCGGCCACCCCGGAGAGCAGTTCCTGCACCCCCCGGTCGGCGGTCCAGAGCGCGGTGACGACCAGCAGGCTGAGCACGGCCGCGCTGCCGGCCAGGTCGGCCCACCAGCCGGGGGCGGTGGGCAACGGCCGGCGGGGGGTACCTCGGTCCAGGACGGTGGCGCTCATCCGAGGGTGGTCTCGGCGGGTCCTTCTCTCATGGCCCCACCCTGCGAGCAGGACCTCGGCTCCGGCTTTGCCGCCGCTGTGCGCGGGCTGGGAATCGTCGGTGGCACGCCGTACGCCGGACGTTGCGTTTTCGTCGGGGGCAGGGTGTACTGTCAGGGTAGTTAGAACGAGTGTTCGATTCACTCGTACACCCGTTCCAACGCCCCCGGGGGCGGTGTTTCGCGGCACCGACCCGGGCAGGTGCGGTTTCGCGGACCGCACCGGGTTCCGGGCAGTCGCGAGCCCGGTCCCGTCAAGGCAGGTCGTCGCCCGCCGCCCACGACCCCCGGGCGGCGGGCGACGAACCCGCCGGTTCGCCGGCCGGGTGTGGTGTGGGGAAGCATCCGCACCCGGCCGGTCCCCATCGGTGCGTCTTCCTCCGCACCACCCGCCCCGGGCGTCGCGCCGGTGGATCTCCTCCACCGCGCGTCCCGCCCGACCCGGTCACGCGGAGGAGACAGTCATGCCGACCAACCCGGCCCAGGCGCCGACGGTGCCCGCGCACGTGCTGCCGCACCGCACCCCGACCCAACTCCTCACGATCGCCCGGCGCGGGCTGGCCGAGGCCGCCCAGACCCGCCCCGACGGGCTGCGCTACGCCGCCGCCCACCTGGCCGCGCTGCGTGCCGCCGCCGCCCTGCTGGCCGCCCGGGCCCGCCCCGCGCCCGCCCGCCGACGCCGGATCACCAGCGTCTGGGTGCTGCTCGCCACGGTCGCCCCCGAGTTGGACGAGTGGTCCCGCTACTTCGCCGCCGCCGCCGGCAAACGGGCCGCCGCCGAGGCCGGCATCCCCCGGGTGGTGAGCGCCCGGGAGGCCGACGACCTGCTCCGGGCCGCCGGGCAGTTCGTGGCGGTGGTGGAGCACGCCCTCGGGCTGGCCCACCAACCCGCCCTCGACGGCCTCGCCGCCTGATCCGGCCCGCACCCGGTCCCGGTCCGGCCGGGTCGCCGCCCGACGGACACCTGACCGACCGTGTCCGGGTCCCGCCGGTCTGCCGCCTGCGGAACACCTGATCCGGCCGCGTCCGGGTCCCCGTCGGCCGATGAACATCTGATCCACGCAACGACACGACGGGGGTTGGTCCGATGGCGGGCCGCATGGTGGGCGGTTCCGCCGCACTGGCCGCTCTGGTACGCCCGGCGAGCGCCCCGGATCCGACGGGCGGTCACCGGGTGCTCCCGGTGGCACCCGAGCTGACCGGCCTGCTGCCGCACCGGGGGCTGCGCCGGGGCAGCACGATCGCCGTCACCACCGGCCAGCCCCGGCGCAGTGGCGGCACCTCCCTGGTGCTCGCGCTGCTCGCCGAGGCGTCCCGGGCCGGATCGTGGTGCGCGGTGGTCGGGGTGCCCACCTTCGGGGCCGGCGCCGCCGCCGAGGTCGGCATCGCCCTGGACCGACTGGCCCTGGTGCCCCACCCCGGCCCGGAGTGGCCCACCGTGGTGGCAGCACTGATCGACGGGGTCGACGTGGTGGTGACCGCCGTGCCGCACACCGTCTCCGCCCCGGTCGCCGACCGGCTGGCCGCCCGCGCCCGGCAACGCGGCTGCGTGCTCGTCCCGTACGGCCGGTGGACCGGTGCGGACGTCACGCTCCAGGTGGTCCGTGGGGTATGGGCGGGGCTCGGGCCGGGTCGGGGCCGACTGCGCCGTCGGGAGGTCACCGTGTCGGCACGCGGACGCGGGGCGGCGGCCCGCCCGAAGGAGATCACCATGTGGTTGCCCGGCGACGGGCTCACCCGGGTCATCCCGCGCGCCGCACCGTCCGGTTCCCCCGCGTCCACCGCCGCGTCCGGTTCCGCCGGTTCCGCCGCCGGTTCCGCCGCCGGTTCCGCCGCCGGGGTCCGGTCGGGCGGGTTCACCGTGGTCGGGTCGGCGTGACCCGCGCGCCGGTACGCACCCTGCTGCTCTGGTGCCCGGACTGGCCGGTGCTCGCCGCCGAGATCGTCGACGGGGTGCCCGCCATCGGCCCGGTGGCGGTGCTGCACGCCAACCGGGTGGTGGCCTGCTCCGCATCCGCCCGTGCCGCCGGGGTACGCCGTGGCCTGCGCCGCCGGGAGGCCCAGGGGCGCTGCTCCACGCTGACCGTCGTGGACCACGATCCCGGTCGGGACGCCCGTGCCTTCGAACCGGTCGTCGCCGCCGTCGAGGAGGTCGTCGCCGGGGTCGAGGTGGTCCGTCCCGGCGTCTGCGCGCTCGCCGCCCGGGGCCCCGCCCGTTACCTCGGTGGTGAGGAGGCCGCCGCCGAGCGGATCGTCGAACAGGTCGCCCAGTCCTGTGCGGTGGAGAGCCAGGTCGGCATCGCCGACGGGATCTTCGCCGCCGGCCTCGCCGCGCGTACCGGGCAGGTGGTGCCGCCGGGCGGGACACCGGGGTTCCTGGCCGGGCTGCCCGTCGAGGCGATCGGCCGGCCGGCCCTGGCCGACCTGCTGCGCCGGCTCGGCGTACGGACTTTGGGCGACTTCGCCGCGCTACCCGCCGGTGACGTGCTGGCCCGGTTCGGCTTCGACGGGGCGCTCGCCCACCGGCTCGCCGCCGGGTACGACCACCGACCGCTCGCCGTCCGGCAGCCCCCGGTCGACCTGACGGTCACCGCCCACCACGACGAGCCCCTCGACCGGGTCGACGCGGCGGCCTTCGCAGCCCGGGTGCTCGCCGAACGGCTGCACGACCGGCTGGCCGGGCACGGGCTGGCCTGCACCCGGCTCGGCATCGAGGCGGTCACCGCGCACGGCCAGGAACTGCACCGGGTGTGGCGGCACGACGGGCTGCTCACCGCCGCCGCCATCGCCGACCGGGTGCGCTGGCAGCTCGACGGCTGGCTCTCCGGCAGCACCGGTCGGCCCGGTGCCCGACCGGCCCGACCCACCGCCGGGATCGTCCGGCTGCGGCTGGTCCCCGACGGGCTGCTGGCCCGGGGAGGGCTGCAACCCGGCCTGTGGGGGGAGGCCGGCGAGGAACGGGAGCGGGCGCACCGGGCGTTGAGCCGGGTGCAGGGCCTCCTCGGCCCGGAGGCGGTGGTCACCGCCGTGCTCGGCGGCGGTCGGTCCCCGGCCGACCAGACCCGGCTGGTCCCGTGGGGTGACGAGCGCCTCCCCACCCGCCCCGGCCCGCCCCCACCGCCGGGCTTCCCCGTCCCTCACCCACTGGACGGGCCTCCTGCCGGGTCGCCGGTTTCTGCCGTGCTGCCGGTTTCTGCCATGCCGGTGGTGGGTGGGTCGTCAGCCATGCCGGTGGTGGGTGGGTCTACTGCTGGGCTGGTGGTGGGCGGGCCTGCCCCGGTCAGGCAGGGGCGGGGCGGTACCGGGCAGCGGCGGGGGAGTCCCGTGCCGCCATGGCCGGGGCGACTGCCGCCACCCGCGCCGGCCGTGGTGCTGCCCGTCCCGCTCACCGCGAGCGTGCACGACGCCGCCGGGGAACCGGTGCTGGTCAGCGCCCGGCTGGCGATCAGCGCCGCCCCCGCCCGGCTGGTCGTCGGCGGCACCACGCCGGCGGAGATCGTCGGCTGGGCCGGTCCGTGGCCGGTGGACGAGCGGTGGTGGGCCCCCGCCGAGGCCCGCCGCCGGGCCCGGTTCCAGGTCTGCCTGGCCGACGGTGCCGCCCTGCTGTTGGCCGTCGAGGCGGGCCGGTGGCTGGTGGAGGCGATCTATGACTGACCGGTGGCCTGCGCTGGTCCCGCCCGCTTCGGCTCTGTTCGGGCCGGTCGGACCCCTGCGGGCGGGGCCCGTGTCGGTCGACTGCGTGTCGGTCGACTGCGCGCCGGTCGACTGCGCGCCGGTCGGGCTCGGGCTGGTCGGGTTCGGGCTGGTCGGGTTCGGGGCGGCCCTGTTCGGGGCGGCCCTGTTGGGGTCGGTCGGGTTCGGTGACCGGCGCTCCCGCTGCCGGTCGGTGCGGTGCTCCGCACGGGGTCGCCTTGTGTGGGGTCGCCTTGTGTGGGGTCGCCTTGCGCGGGGTTGCCCTGCGCGGGGTTGCCCTGCGCGGGGTTGCCCTGCGCGGGGTCGCCCTGCGTCTCGACGATGTTGCCGCATGAGCGGTATGCCGCTGAGGCATAAATATGCCTCAGCGGCATACCGCTCACCGGGAAGACCATCCCTGTCCGCGGTGTCATCACCCCGCCACGCGATCGGCCGCAGAAGGCACGCGATCGGCCGCAGAAGGACGGCCCGCTCCGCTGGGTCAGCCCGCACCGCTGGGTCAGCCGGCACAGCCGGGGCGACCGGATGAGCTTCCACAACCCGAAGTTGCCCTGGTCGGAGCTGGAACGGGTGTTGTCCGGACGATCCACCACCGACGGCGACGCGGGCCACCACCCCCGTGACGACCACCCCCGTGACGACCACCCCCGTGACGACCACCCCCGTGACGACCGTCCCCAGGGCGGCGGGCCCAGAGGCGGCGGGCCCCGGGGCAGTGAGGCCCAGGGCGGCGGGCCCCGGGGCAGTGAGGCCCAGGACAGCGGGGGTCGGGGCGGCGGGGCCCAAGGCGGGCGGCGGGGCGGGGAACGGCACCTGCACGTGGTGGACCCGCTCGCCGGGGCCGACGGCGGCGACTCGCCGGCCTGGAGCCGGCGCCGCGAGCGGTACGCGCCTCCCGAGCTGACCCGTCCGGACGGCACCGTTCCCTACGCCGAACTGCACGCGCACACCAACTTCAGTTTCCTCGACGGGGCGAGCCACCCGGAAGAGCTGGCCGAGGAGGCCGCCCGGTTGGGGTTGACCGCGCTCGCCGTGACCGACCACGACGGGTTCTACGGCGTGGTCCGGTTCGCCGAGGCGGCCCGTACGCTGCGTCTGCCGACGGTCTTCGGTGCGGAGCTGTCGCTGGGGCTGCCCGGCCCGCAGCAGGGCGAACCGGACCCGTCGGGCCGGCACCTGCTGGTGCTCGCCCACGGCCACGAGGGGTACGCGCGACTCGCGTCGGTCATCTCCCGGGCCCAGCTGCGCGGTGGGGAGAAGGGCCGCCCGGTCTACGGGGAACTGGAGCAGGTCGCCGCCGAGCTGCGGGACCACGTGCTGGTGCTGACCGGCTGCCGCAAGGGGCACGTGCCGGCGGCGCTGCTCACCGAGGGGGTCGACGCGGCGGCCCGGGAGCTGGACCGGCTCACCGCGCTGTTCGGCGCGGAGACGGTGGCGGTGGAGCTGACCGACCACGGGCACCCGGTCGACGCCGACCGTAACGACGCCCTCGCCGAGCTGGCGGCCACCGCCGGGCTACCCACGGTGGCCAGCAACAACGTGCACTACGCCAGCCCGGGTCGACGGCGGCTGGCGACCACCCTGGCCGCCGTCCGGGCCCGGCGCAGCCTGGACGAGATCGACGGCTGGCTGCCCGCCGCGGCCACCGCCCACCTGCGCAGCGGTGCGGAGATGGCAGCCCGTTTCGCCGGGTACCCGGGTGCCGTGGCGAGGGCCGCCGGGTTCGGCGCGGAACTCGCCTTCGACCTGCACCTGGTCGCGCCCCGGCTGCCGGCGTACCCGGTGCCGGCGGGGCACACCGAGATGAGCTGGTTGCGCCGGCTGACCATGGACGGCGCCCGGGAGCGCTACGGCCCGCCCGAGGCGCACCCGGAGGCGTACGCGCAGTTGGAGCACGAGCTGCGGATGATCGACGAGCTGGGCTTCCCCGGCTACTTCCTGGTGGTCTACGACATCGTGGCGTTCTGCCGCGCGCAGGACATCTACTGCCAGGGCCGGGGTTCAGCGGCCAACTCGGCGGTCTGCTACGCGTTGCGGATCACCAACGTCGATGCCGTCCGGCACCGGCTGCTCTTCGAGCGGTTCCTCGCCCCGGAACGCGACGGGCCGCCCGACATCGACGTGGACATCGAGTCCGACCGGCGGGAGGAGGTGATCCAGCACGTCTACGCCCGGTACGGCCGGGAACACACCGCCCAGGTCGCCAACGTCATCTCGTACCGGCCCCGGTCGGCGGTGCGGGACGTGGCGAAGGCGTTCGGTTTCTCGCCCGGCCAGCAGGACGCCTGGAGCAAGCAGATCGACCGCTGGGGCCCGGTCGCGGCGGTGGACGTCGAGGGCATTCCCGAGCAGGTGGTGGCGTACGCCAACGAGTTGACGGGGGCCTCGGGGCGGTGGGCGGGCTTTCCCCGGCACCTGGGCATCCACTCCGGTGGGATGGTGATCTGCGACCGGCCGGTGATCGAGGTGTGCCCGGTGGAGTGGGGGCGGATGCCCGGGCGCAGCGTGCTCCAGTGGGACAAGGACGACTGCGCGGCGGTCGGGCTGGTCAAGTTCGACCTGCTCGGCCTGGGCATGCTCTCCGCCCTGCACTACGGCTACGACCTGATCGGCCAGCGCCTCGATCTGGGGGACATGACGTTGGACGACCCCGAGGTCTACGACATGCTCTGCCGGGCCGACTCGGTGGGGGTGTTCCAGGTGGAGAGCCGGGCCCAGATGGCCACCCTGCCCCGGCTGAAACCGCGCGAGTTCTACGACCTGGTGGTGGAGGTGGCGCTGATCCGGCCCGGCCCGATCCAGGGCGGTTCGGTGCACCCGTACATCAGGCGCAAGAACGGCCAGGAGCCGGTGACGTACCCGCATCCGCTGATGCGCAACGCGCTGGAGAAGACCCTCGGCGTGCCGCTGTTCCAGGAGCAGCTGATGCAGCTCGCCATCGACCTGGCCGGCTTCGACGCGGCCGGGGCCGACGAACTGCGTCGGGCGATGGGGGCGAAACGGTCGGTGCAGCGGATGGCGCAGCTCGCCGACCGGCTCTACGCCGGGATGGCCGAGCGGGGGATCACCGGCGAGCTGGCCGACGACGTCTACCGCAAGCTCACCGCCTTCGCCAGCTACGGCTTCCCGGAGAGCCACGCGATGAGCTTCGCCTACCTGGTGTACGCCAGCTCGTGGCTCAAACGCCACCACCCGGCGGCGTTCCTGGCCGCCCTGCTCAACGCCCAGCCGATGGGCTTCTACTCGCCACAGACGCTGGTCGACGACGCCCGCCGGCACGGCGTCGAGGTCCGTCGGCCGGACGTCAACGCCAGCGGGGCGGGGGCGGTGCTGGAGTCCACCCCGCAGACCCGGTGGGGGAGCGTGCCGGGGGAGCCGCCGCACGCCTGGGGGCTGGGCGGGCCGGCCGTCCGGCTCGGGCTGGGCAGCGTCCGTACCCTCGGTGACGGGGTGGCCGGGCGGATCGAGGCGGAGCGGACGGCGCACGGGGCGTACCGGGACATGCCGGATCTGGCCCGGCGGGTCGGTCTGACCGCCGGGCAGCTGGAGGCGCTGGCCACCGCGGACGCCTTCGCCTGTTTCGGGCTGACCCGGCGGCAGGCGCTCTGGGCGGCCGGGGCGGCGGCCCAGGACCGGCCGGGCCGGCTGCCCGGCACGGTGACCGGCGCGGCGGCGCCCACCCTGCCCGGGATGGAGGCGGTGGACCGGCTCGTCGCCGACGTCTGGGCCACCGGGCTGTCCCCGGAGAGCCACCCGGCCCGGTTCGTCCGGGACCGGCTCGACGCGCTGGGCGCGGTGCCGATCGCCCGGCTCGGTCAGGTGGAACCGGGTCGGCGGATCCGGGTCGGCGGGATCGTGACCCACCGGCAGCGCCCCGCGACCGCCGGCGGGGTCACCTTCCTCAACCTGGAGGACGAGACCGGAATGCTCAATGTCACGTGCTCCCCGGGGCTGTGGCAGCGCTATCGTCGAATCGCCCGCACCAGCGTCGCCCTCGTGGTCCGTGGTCGGTTGCAGCGGCACGAGGGGGTCACCAACCTCACCGCCGACCGGCTGGACCCGATCACGCCGCCGGTCGCGCCCGCCTCCCGCGACTTCCGGTGAAGTGATCCACATTACGGTTTTCCGGGCCGGGAGACGGGAGACTTCCGGCACGCGCGGGCAGAGCGGCCCACGTGTGGCAAGGGGGATGACCAGTGACGATGGACAGCACGTACACCGGTGGACTGGCGAACGCCCGGCGCACCCGGCTGGGTGCCGGTTGGACGCCCGCCCAGGACGCCGAGCCGCGCGAGTACCAGGTGACCGAGGGTCCGGTGGCCAACGACCGCCGGTCCCGTGCCGAGGAGGACCCGGCCGGCGGCGGGGAGATCTGAGCCGTCGACGACGGCACCACCAGCGGGAGGTCGGGCGGTCCGGGTGACTAGGCTCGACCGGGTGGAACAGAGCCCCCGAGGCCGGTTCGCCGGGCCGCCGCTGACCCCCCGTACCGCCGTCGTCTGGTCGGTGCTCGCCGCCGAGCTGGACCGGCGGGCCGACGTCGAGCTGACCGTGCTCGACGTGGGTGGCGGCACCGGCGGGTTCGCCGTGCCGCTCGCCCAGGCCGGCCACCGGGTCACCGTGGTCGACGCCAGCCCCGACGCGCTCGCCGCGCTCACCCGCCGGGCCGCCGAGGCCGGGGTGGCCGACCGGGTACGTGCCGTGCAGGGCGACGGCGACGCGCTGACCGGCCTGGTCGAACCGGCCTCCGTCGACCTGGTGCTGTGCCACTCGGTGCTGGAGGTGGTCGACGACCCGACGCCGGTGGCGACCGCGCTGGCCGACGCACTGCGCCCCGGGGGCGCGGCGAGTGTGCTGGTCCCCGGGCGGGCCGCCGCCGTGCTGGGCCGGGCGATGAACGGCCAGATGGACGTCGCCGCCGCGCTGGCCGCCGCCGCCGACGGCGCCGCCGGCCCCCGCGACACCCTGCGCCGCCGGTTCGACGCCGAGGAGGCCGCCGCGCTGTTGCGCGCCGCCGGCCTCACCGTGGAGGAGATCCACGGGGTACGCGTCCTGGCAGATCTGCTGCCCGCCACCGTCGCCGACGGTCAGCCGGCTGCCCTGGTGGAGCTGGAACGGGCGCTGGCCGGGCGCTCGCCGTACCGGGATCTCGCCGCCCAGCTGCACCTGTTCGCCCGCCGGCCGGCATGACCGCCGTGCCGTCGGCCGGGGCGCCGGTGCCGCCGCCCGGTGCGTCCGGGCCCCGGGCCGTCGTGCCCGCGTCCCCCGCCGATCCGCTGGCGGTGGTGTCGCCGCGCTACGGCGGGGGCAGCCTGGCCGACGTGCTACCCAGCGTGCTGGCCGTGCTCGGCGTGCCGGGCGCGGTCGACCTGCTCGGGCTGGTCCCCGGCCTGACCGGGGTGCGCCGGGTCGCCGTGCTGCTCGTCGACGGCCTCGGCTGGTACCAGCTCCCCACCGCCGCCCGGTACGCCCCGACCCTGACCGGGCTGGCCGCGACGCTGGGTCGCCCGCTGACCTCCGGGTTCCCCTCCACCACCCCGACCAGCCTGGTGACCCTGGGTTCGGGTGCGGCTCCCGGGGCGCACGGCGTGCTCGGGTTCACCGTCCGGGTGCCCGGCACCGACCGGGTGCTCAACCACATCGACTGGACCGGTGAACCGGACCCGCTGCGCTGGCAGCCGGTACGCACCCAGTGGCAGCGGGCCCGCGCCGCAGGGGTCGCGGTGACCGTGGTGAGCCGCCCCGAGTACGCCGGCAGCGGGCTGACCCTGGCCGCCAACCGGGGTGGCGACTACCGGGGGGCCGCCGGGGTGGACGCCCTGGCCCGGACGATGCTGGCGGCGCTGGCCGCCGGGACCGGCCCCACCCTGGTCTCCGGCTACCACCCCGACCTGGACCGGCACGGGCATCTCAGCGGGGTCGACTCGACGCCGTGGCGGATCGCCGTCGCCGAGGTGGACGGCCTGCTCGCCCGGCTGGTCGACGGGTTGCCGTCGGACGCCGCGTTGCTGGTCACCGCCGACCACGGTCAGCTCGACGTGCCCGCCGGACACCGCTTCGACCTGGACACCGACCTGCGGCTGCGGGCCGGTGTGCGGGTGGTCGCCGGGGAGCCCCGGGTGCGTTACCTGCACGTCGAACCGGGTGCGGCGAACGACGTGGTGGCCACCTGGTCGGCGGTGCTCGGGTCGGCCGCCCGGGTGCGCACCCGCGAGGAGATGGTGGCCGAGGGCTGGTTCGGCCCGGTCGGCGAGGACCATCTGCACCGGGTCGGCGACGTGGTGGTGACCTGCCGCGACACGTACGCGGTGCTGGCCACCCGGTCCGAGCCGCCGGCGGTCTCCCGGCTGGTGGCGTACCACGGGGCGGACACCGCGGCGGAGATGACCGTGCCGCTGCTGGTGGTCCGGGGCTGACGCTCGCCGCCTGGCCGCCCGGCCGCCCGGCCGTGGGCGGCTGCCGGGGCGACTGTCGTACCGGGCGACTAGCCTGCGGTGATGGGTCGGAGTCAGTCGCTGCCGCGTGGTGGTGACCCGCGCTTCGGGCCCGACGCCGACGACTCGGCCAGCCCGATCCTGCACGTCGACATGGATGCCTTCTTCGCCGCCGTCGAGGTGCGCCACCGCCCCGAGCTGCGGGGCCGGCCGGTGGTGGTCGGCGGGGTCGGGCCACGCGGCGTGGTCAGCTCCGCCAGCTACGAGGCCCGCCGGTACGGCGTCCGCAGCGCGATGCCGACCGCCCGGGCGCGGGCGCTCTGCCCCGGCGCGGTCTACCTGGCACCTGACTTCGCCCGCTACCGGGCGGCCTCCGACGCGGTGATGCGGATCTTCCGGGACGTCACCCCGCTGGTCGAGCCGCTCTCCCTCGACGAGGCGTTCCTCGACGTGACGGGGGCCCGCCGGTTGTTCGGCCCGCCGGCCGCCATCGCCCGGCGGATTCGCGCCCGGGTGACGGCCGAGCTGGGGCTGACCTGTTCGGTCGGGGTGGCTCCGAGCAAGTTCGTGGCGAAGCTCGGCTCCACCCGGGCCAAGCCGGACGGTCTGCTCGTGGTGCCTGCCGACCGGGTGCTGGAGTTCCTCCATCCGCTGCCGGTCGACGCGCTGTGGGGGGTGGGGGAGCGGTCCGCCGAGACGCTGCGTCGGCTCGGCCTGCGCACCATCGGTGACCTGGCCGAGGCGCCCGTGGGGATGCTCCGCAAGGCGCTCGGCGTGGCGTCCGCGACCCATCTGCACGAGCTGGCCCGGGGGCGGGACCCGCGCCCGGTCAGCCCGGAGCAGGTGGAGAAGTCGATCGGGGCCGAGGTGACCTTCGACGTCGACGTGGTCGACCCGCAGCAGATCCGCCGCGCCCTGCTCGCCCTCAGCGAGAAGGTGGGCAGCCGGCTGCGCGGGGCCGGTCAGGTCGGCCGGACGGTCTCGCTCAAGGTACGACTGTCCGATTTCCGTACCGTCAACCGGTCCCGGACCCTCGGCGTGACGACCGACGTGGCCCGGGAGATCTTCGACACCTCGTGGGGTCTCTGGACGGTTCTCGCCCCTGGTGAGCCGGTCCGGCTGGTCGGCGTCCGGGTGGAGGGCCTGGCCGGGGTGGCCGACACGCCGAGGCAGCTCACCCTCGGCGCACCCGAGCGGGGCTGGCGGGAGGCGGAGACCGCCGCCGACGCGGCGGCTGCCCGTTTCGGGCGGTCCGTCATAGGTCCGGCCAGTCTGCTCGGCAAACGTGATCCCCGGCCCGGGGAAAATAGCAGTCGACCGTAGGTCGTCCCGCTTTCCGACGCGCGAGCCCCCTCGTAGACTTGGCGGCAAGCAGCCGGTTGGCTGCCACGGTCTGTCGGCCCGACCGGGCCGACCAACGTGACCGGGGAGGAGTGCCGTGCCGCTCTCGGAGCACGAGCAGCGGCTGTTCGAGCAGATCGAGCGGTCGCTTGCCGAGGACCCCAAATTCGCCTCGGCCGTGCGCGCCAGTGACCCGCGTTTCCATACGCGACGTCGCCTGCTCGTCGCTGCCGGCGTGGTCGTCGTCGGCCTGGCCCTGTTGGTCTACGGGGCGGTGATCAAGACTCCGCCGCTGGCAGTGGCGGGGTTCGTCGTCATGCTGGCCGCGTTGGGCTATGCGGTGCAGTCGCACCGGCGGGCGCAGTCACCGGACCTGCACGTGGTGGGTGGCACGACGAGTCGTCGCCGTCCGCGTGGCCGGGGCGGTCGTCGGCCGTCGTTGCTGGACCGGATGGAAGATCGGTGGCGGCAGCGTCCGGAGGGACATCGCTGAACCCGTCCACCCCAGAGGTGGACGGGCGTCACCGACGACGGTGGGTGCCGGACGCAGTCCGGCCACCTCCGTCGCATCATCACGTCCGCACCCGTGCCGTCCTCCCGGCTCGCCCCTTCCCTCCCCACCCCGGCTCGCCCGCCCCATGGGCGTGAGCCCCAAGCACCCGCCCCACGGGCGTGTGCCCATGGGGCGGGGGCGGTCAGGCGCGGCGGGTGGCGAGCAGCCGGCGGGGGTTCCAGCGCAGCAGCAGGCGGCGGAGCCGGCCGGAGGCCGTCACCAGTCGCGCGGAGTTGTCGCCGAGCGAGGTGCGCCAACGCAGCAGCACCGAGGGAGGCAGCACGGCGGCGAGGAGCCGGGTACGCCGGTCGGCGCGGGCGGCGAGGGTGCCGCGTACCGTCCGCAACGCCGGGTGCAGTGGTTCGCCGGTGAGCGGATCCCGGGCGTACCGGGCGCGTTCCTCGGCCCGGCCGAGCAACCGCACCGCAGTGGCCGAGTCGGCGTCCGCGCCGATCGCCTCCCGGGCCAGCCGCTCGGCGGTCGCCCGGGGCGTCTCCGTCCGGTCGATCGGAACCCGGTAGTCGACCAGGGTGTCGAGCAGTTCGTCCCAGGCGGCGTGGGCGTCCGCCCGGGCCCGGTCCGCGTCCGCACCCAGCACCGTCATCGGGATGCTCCCGCCCGCCCCGTCGTCGGGGGCCGCGCCGGCCTGCGCCGCCACGGGTGGGCGGTGCCGGCGCTGACGCAGCGTACGCCGACGCAGGGCTGGTACGGCCAGCAGCGCGAGCAGTGCGAGCAGCCCGGCAGCCGTCCACCACGGCCAGGTCGGGGCGCGTTCGACGGGAGCGTTGGCGGTCGCGTCGAAACCCTGGTCGACGTCCCGGTCGATCTCGTCGTCGCGCTGCGGTCCGGCAGTCGCGCCCGGGTCGCCCGGGGCAGCCGGTGTGGTGGTGTCCGACGGCTCCGGGTCCGGGGCGTCGGAGTCCGGCGCCCACGCCGACCGGGTCGACCCCTGTACGCCGTACGCGGGGGTGGCGTCGAACGGCACCCAGCCGAACTGGTCGAAGTAGACCTCCGTCCAGGAGTGCAGGTTCCGGTTGGTGAGCGTGTAGGTGTCGCCGGTGGCGTTGCTGCCGTTGGTGAAGCCGAACGCCACCCGGGCGGGGATGCCGGCGACCCGTACCAACCAGGCCAGCGCCGCCGCGTACTGCTGGCAGTAGCCGGCCTTGTTGGTGAGGAAGTCGACGATCTCCTGCCCGCTGGTGCCGCCCTGGGTGCTCAACGAGTAGCGGAAGCCGTTCTCCTGGGAGAAGTAGTCGTAGATCGCCCGGACCCTGTCGTAGTCGGTGGACTTCCCCTCCACCAACCGGTCGACGAGCAGACCGACCTCCCGTACGTCCGGGGTGCGGGTCTGCTGCAGCCGGATCGGGTGCTCGGCCGGCAACGGCCGGGCCCGGCGCAGCGCCGCCGGGGTGTACGTCGAGCGCACGTACTCGAACGAGTAGCGCTTGCCACGGGAGTTGTCCCGGTTGGAGAAGACCACCCCGAGATTCTGGTCGTACGACCAGTTGCCGTTGAGCCCGTCGAAGCCGACCGGGTCGGTGTAGAGCGGCACGAAGGGCATGTTCAACGTCCGGTTGACCTCCACGGTCGCCCGGTAGGTCTGCTGCTGCACCCCCGGCCCGGCCCGGTCCGCCGGGTCGGGCAGTTCCCGGTTGACCGGCCGGCCGTTGGGCGGGCGCACCCGGAAGCCGTCCGGGCGTAGTTCGTCGGCGACGCCGAAGCGCAGGTAGAACGGGTTCTTCTCGGTGGTGGTGACCTTGACCATGTCGGCCACCTCGGACTGGTTGAGCTGCCCGCTGAGCGCTGCGAAGAGGTCGATCCGGCCGGGGCCGCCGCCCTGCCCGGCGCGTCCGTTGCCGGTGCCGTTACCGGCGGTGCTGAACTGGTCCAGCAGCCCGCCGCTCATCCCCGGTACGGCAAGCGGCAGCACCACGGCCAGCGCCACCCCGACCACCGCCAGCCGGCGGCCGGCGGCGGCCAGCGGGGAGGACTCCCAGACGTCCACGTCCCGGCCCTCGCCGGTGAACCGGCGGCCGAACCGGCGTACCCGGTCGACGTTGTCGGTGACCAGCAGCCAGAGGTAGCCGGCGGCGCCGACCACGAACGGCAACGCGGGGACACTGTCCACGTAGACCGCGACCGGCACCGAGTAGATGGCCAGCATCGGCAGCCCGGCCAGGGCCGGCCGGCGCAGCCCGACGGCGAGCACGTCGACCACGACCGCCACCGCGCCCACCCCGAGCACGCTGATGAACAGCAGCGGGGTGGTGTCGGGCACCTTCACCCCGTAGGAGCGCATGTCCTGCAACGAGCCCTGCGCCAGCTCACCGAAGTGGGCAAGCGTCCCCGGCGTGGGCAGGAAGGCGATCAGCTCGCCGCCGCCCGGGAAGAGCCAGGTCAGGGCGAGCAGGAGACCGGCGAGCATGCCCAGCACCTGACCCCAGAGCGGGGCCCGGACCAGTCGGGTGAGCGCCGCCGCGCCGGCCACCACGGCGACCGCGATGGCCGACTGGATCAGCCAGGTCCACTGCTGGAAGATCGACGACAGCGGGGCCGCGGCGAGCAGGGTCGCCACGGCGGCCACGAAGCCGAGGTTCCGGGACGCGATCACGGCGTCACCCTCTCTGTCGTCGGACACCGGCGCTGACGCGCGGCGCGGCGTGCTGGTCGCCGGTGCCGTGCCCACCGGTGTGGCCAGGGGTGCGCGAACGGTGCGGTCGCGGGACCGGCCGGCGGCTCACCGCACACCCCCGGCGACCGTCTCGGCGAGCGCCGCGCGCAGCGCGAAGCCCTGCGAACCGCGCCCGGCCTGGGGCCAGAGCGCCGGCAGTTGACCGTCGTGGTTCACCCCGATGACCCGCCAGCCGCCCTGCAACAGGGCCAACACGGCGGCGGCGTGGGCCTGTTCGGCCTCGAACCGTGCCCGCTCCGGCAGGCTGAGCCAGGTGGAGCTGTGCAGCACGAAGCCGACGCAGGTCGCGCCGCTGCCGCGCAGCCCGCTCAGCAGCTCCGCCTCGCTCGTGGTCAGCGACCCGAACAGCGCGATGATCAGGCCCCCGTCGGCGCGTTGCCGGACCCGCTGCACCAGGCTCGCGACGTCGCCTCGCTGGTCGAGCCGGACGTCGGCGAGGTGGTCGAGGAGCAGGCCGTCCCCGGTGGCCTCGGTGGCGTCGACGTCCACTCCGTCCCCGGTCACCAGGCGCAGCTTGTAGCCGGCCTGCCGCAGGTGGGTGGCGATGCTGGCGGCGGCAGAGACCGACCACTCGAAACTGGCCGTCGGGCCGTCGCCCCGGTGACCGTGCGCCCGGGTGTCCAGCAGCACGGTGGCCCGGCTCTCCCAGGGCTGCTCCTCGCGGCGCACCATCAGCTCACCGGTGCGGGCTGTCGACTTCCAGTGCACCCGGCGCAGGTCGTCGCCCATCCGGTACTCCCGGGTGGCGGTGTCGTCCTCGCCGTGCACGGCCACCGACCGGGCCCGGCTGTCGCCGCTGCCGGCGTACTCGCCGGGCAGGCGTACCGAGGGCAGCGGGGTGACCTGGGGGATCACGGTGAGCTGTTCGGTGCTGGGGAAGGCCCGGCTCAGCTCGCACAGCCCGAAGGGGTCGGTCATCCGGACCACCAACGGACCCACCTCGTACCGGCCGCGCACGTCGGCACGGACGGTGTACGCCACCGAGCTGGCCTGGTGCGCGCCGAGCCGTTCCAGCACCACCCGCGGCCGGCTGCCCAGCGCGTACGGCAGCCGGTCCTCCAGCAGCAGGGTGCCGGTGGGCAGCCGGGACATGTTCTGCAACCGCAGCACCACCCGGGAGCTGGCCCCGACCGGCACCCGGTGCGGGTCCAGCGAGCGGTTGCAGGCCAGCTTGTAGCGGGTCCGCCCGACGTACAGCGCGGCGAGCAGCGGCAGGACGCCGAGCAGCACCGCCACCCGGAGCAGGTCCCGTTCGCCGAGGATGCCGGCGGAGACCGCCGCGGCGATCGCCGCCGCCAGGAACGAACGGCCCCGGGTGGTCAGGCCACGCAGCCCGGCACGCACGTCACGGCCTCCGTGGCTCGAACGGCGGGCGGCCGTTGCCGGCGGCGGGCCGGGGCGTGTCGTACCCGGTGGGGCGCTTACGGTCCGGCGGCAGGACCAGCCGGTGCACCAGCTCGGCGACGATCGCGTCGGTGGTGCGGCGGGCCAACTGGGCGTCCGCGGTGGGGATGATCCGGTGGGCCAGCACCGGCACCGCGAGCGCCTGGAGGTCGTCGGGCAGCACGTAGTCGCGCCCCTCCAGGGCAGCCACCGCGCGGGCCGTGCGCAACAACTGGAGGGTGGCCCGGGGGGACGCGCCAAGCCGCAGGTCGGGGGCCTCCCGGGTGGCGGTGACCAGGTCGACGGCGTACTGCTTGACGGCATCGGCGACGTGCACGTTGCGGACGGTGGCGATCAGTTGGCGGACCGTGTCGGCGTCGGAGACCGGCCGCAACTCCTGGAGGGGGTCGGCGGCGCCGTGTCCGTCCAGCATGGCCAGCTCGGCCTCCGGGCCCGGGTATCCCATCGCGATCCGGGCGGTGAACCGGTCCCGCTGTGCCTCCGGGAGGGGGTACGTCCCCTCCATCTCGATCGGGTTCTGGGTGGCGATCACCATGAACGGCGTCTGGAGCTGGTAGGTGACCCCGTCGACCGTGACCTGCCGCTCCTCCATGCACTCCAGCAGGGCGGACTGGGTCTTCGGCGAGGCCCGGTTGATCTCGTCGCCGACGACCAGGTTGGCGAAGACCGCGCCCGGCCGGAACTCGAAGTCGTGCGTCTCCTGGTTGTAGACGCTGACCCCGGTGACGTCGCTGGGCAGCAGGTCGGGGGTGAACTGGATCCGCCGCACCGAGCAGTCGATGGACCGGGCGAGCGCCTTGGCCAACTTGGTCTTGCCGACCCCGGGGACGTCCTCGATCAGCAGGTGACCCTCGGCGAGCAGGACGGCCAGGGCGAGCCGCACCGTGGCTGTCTTGCCCTCGATGACCTGCTCGATGTTGGCCACGATGGCCTCGCTGGCGGCGCGGAACTCGTCGTGCGGCAGCACGCCGCCCACCTCGTCCCAGGTCTGTTGTGTCACGGGCCTTCTCCTCGTCGCGACGGCAGCTCGGTAAAGAGCACCTGGACCCGTCCTTCGGTTCGCAACGGGAAGCCTCGTCTGCCGCAGGAATCGCACTGGCCTCTCAGGCTAACCATGTTTACGGTGATCGCCGACCCCTGCCGGAAGTCAGCCGGTCACGCGGCGGATATTCGTCAGGTCGGGGGACCTGACGCGCCCGGGTGGTGACGGAAGGTGATCGGCAGGCCGGACGCGGCCCGCAGCCGGCGGATCCGACGGGGTACACTGCCGGACATGGCCGGAGTCTTCCTGCTTCTTACCGGGCCGTGCTGATGCGCTGACGCGCGACAGCACGGCGGCCCCTCCTGCGCGAGGGGCTTTTTCGTGCCCTGAGCAGGTGCCCCGGATCCGACATGACCGCGCCAAGGAGAAGCCATGACTGAGGCAGCCGCACCGGCGGGCGACATTCCCCCGTTCCGGTACACCGCGGCCCTGGCCGACGAGATCGAGCGTCGGTGGCAGGACACCTGGGCGCGGGAGGGCACCTTCCACGCCCCGAACCCGGCCGGTCCGCTTGCCGATCCGGGCCACCCGCGGGCGGGCGCGGAGAAGCTGTACGTGCTTGACATGTTCCCCTACCCGTCCGGTGCCGGGCTGCACGTCGGTCACCCGCTGGGCTACATCGGCACCGACTGTTTCGCCCGTTACCAGCGGATGGCCGGGCGCAACGTGCTGCACGCGATGGGCTTCGACGCGTTCGGCCTGCCCGCCGAGCAGTACGCGGTGCAGACCGGCACCCATCCCCGGACGACCACGGTGGCCAACATCGAGCGGTACCGGGCGCAGCTGCGCCGGCTGGGGCTGGCCCACGACGAGCGGCGCTCGGTGGCCACCATCGACACCGATTTCTACCGGTGGACCCAGTGGATCTTCCTGCAGGTCTTCAACTCCTGGTACGACTCCGACGCCGCGAGGGCCCGCCCGATCGCCGAGCTGATCGCCGAGTTCGCCGCCGGGGACCGGCCCACCCCGGACGGCCGCGCCTGGGCCGAGCTGACCGACGCCGAGCGGCGGCAGATCGTCGACGACCACCGGCTGGCGTACGTCTCGCAGGCGCCGGTGAACTGGTGCCCGGGGCTGGGCACCGTGCTGGCCAACGAGGAGGTCACCGCCGACGGCCGCTCCGACCGGGGCAACTTCCCGGTCTTCAAGCGCAACCTGAAGCAGTGGATGATGCGGATCACCGCCTACGGTGACCGGCTGCTGGACGACCTGGACACGCTGGACTGGCCCGAGTCGATCAAGCTGATGCAGCGCAACTGGATCGGCCGGTCCACCGGCGCGCACATCGACTTCGCGGCCCCGACCACTGGTTCCGGCTCTGCCGGCGAAGCCCGCATCAGAGTTTTCACCACCCGGCCGGACACCATCTTCGGCGCCACCTACCTGGTGCTGGCCCCCGAGCACGCGCTTGTCGACGCGCTGGTGCCGGGCACCTGGCCGGCCGGCACCCGGGACGCCTGGACCGGCGGGCACGCCAGCCCCCGGGCGGCCGTCGAGGCGTACCGGAAGGCGGCGGCGGCCAGGACCGACGTGGAGCGGCAGGCCGACACCAGGGAGAAGACAGGCGTCTTCGTCGGGGCGTACGCCACCCACCCGGTCACCGGCGGGCAGATCCCGATCTTCATCGCCGACTACGTGCTGGCCGGCTACGGCACCGGCGCGATCATGGCGGTGCCCGCGCAGGACGAGCGGGACTGGGCGTTCGCCGAGGTCTTCGAGCTGCCGATCGTGCGCACCGTGCAGCCCGCCGAGGGGTTCGACGGTGCGGCGTACACCGGGGACGGGCCGGCGATCAACAGCGCTGCGCCCGAGCATGGCCTGGACCTGGACGGGCTGGGGGTGGCCGAGGCCAAGGCGGCGATCATCGAGTGGTTGGAGGCCAACGGCCACGGCGTCGGGGCGGTCACCTGGCGGCTGCGGGACTGGCTGTTCTCCCGGCAGCGCTACTGGGGCGAGCCGTTCCCGATCGTGTACGACGAGACCGGGGCGGCCATCGCGCTGCCCGAGTCGATGCTGCCTGTCGAACTGCCCGAGGTGGACGACTTCTCGCCGAAGACCTTCGACCCCGACGATGCCGACAGCAACCCGGAGACCCCCCTGTCGCGGCGGCGCGACTGGGTCGAGGTGGAGCTGGACCTGGGCGACGGGCCGAAGCGGTACACCCGGGAGACCAACGTGATGCCGCAGTGGGCCGGCTCCTGCTGGTACGAGCTGCGCTACCTGGACCCGACCAACGCCGACCGGTTCGTCGACGCCGAGAACGAGCGCTACTGGATGGGGCCGCGCGCCGAGGGCGACTGCGGGGGCACCGACCTGTACGTCGGCGGGGCCGAGCACGCCGTGCTGCACCTGTTGTACGCCCGGTTCTGGCACAAGGTGCTGTACGACCTGGGGCACGTGTCGTCGTTCGAGCCGTACCGCAAGCTGTTCAACCAGGGCATGATCCAGGCGTACGCGTTCCGCGACCCCCGGGGTACGCCGGTGCCGGCGGAGGAGGTCGTCGAGGTCGACGGTCGGTGGCTGCACGGCGAGCAGGAGGTCACCCGCGAGTACGGCAAGATGGGCAAGTCGCTGCGTAACGTGGTCACCCCGGACGACATGTGCGCGGCGTACGGCGCGGACACCTTCCGGGTGTACGAGATGTCGATGGGCCCGCTGGAGGTGTCCCGCCCCTGGGACACCCGGGCGGTGGTCGGGTCGTACCGGTTCCTGCAGCGGGTCTGGCGGGCCGTGCTCGACGAACAGACCGGCACGCTGCGGGTCACCGACGCGCCCGCCGACGCCGAGACCCGCCGGCTGCTGCACCGGGTCGTCGACGGGGTCCGGGTCGACATGGAGGGCATCCGGTTCAACACCGCCATCGCCAAGCTGATCGAGCTGACCAACGCGGTGACCCGGCTGCCGGAGACCCCCCGCGAGGTGGCCGAACCGCTGGTGCTGATGCTGGCCCCGTTCGCCCCGCACGTCGCCGAGGAGCTGTGGCGCACGCTGGGCCACGACACCTCCCTGGCGTACGCGGACTTCCCGACCGCCGACCCGGCCCTGCTGCTCGCCGAGACGGTCACCTACCCGGTGCAGGTCAACGGCAAGGTCCGGGGCCGGATCGAGGTGCCCGCCGACGCGTCGCAGGAGGCCGTCCGGGCGGCGGCCCTGGAAGCGGTCGCGTCCGCGCTGGCCGGTAGGGAACCCCGCAAGGTCATAGTGGTGCCGGGCCGGTTGGTCTCGGTCGTCGCCTGACGGTGCGGCCGGGCCACCCGTCCGGTCGGGGACGCGTCGGGTCCGGGCGGCCGTCGGGCCGCCGTAGCGCAGAGTGACGACAGGTCGGATGTATGTCGACCCGGAGTGGTATGCCGGAGAGTCATATTTATGACTCTCCGGCATACCACTCGCACCGCATAGCTATCCCCGGTGCCCGGACCGGTTCTGGCGGAGGGGCCGCAGGTGGCGCATCGGTAGGCCTGTTCCGGCAGCCGCCCACCAGGTCGGTCGCACCGGTGGGCGACAACTCGGGTGACCGTTGCGACCACCAGGGCGTGGGCAATCATGGGTGCGGACAGCGTCGGGCGGCGGACAGCGGCGGGAGCATTCGGCCGGTGTCAAGAGCCCGGGTCGGTGATGACCCGCCGGCGTCGGCGTTCGGCCTGCCACCAGCGGTACGCCAGCACCGCGCTGGCGATCAGCCCGAGACTGGCCGGGGCGGCGGCGTACCAGTTGATCCGGCCGGGGGAGCTGACCGCCGCGCCGATCGCGGCGTAGCCGAAGGCGGTCGGGGCGGAGGCCAGCACGCTGCCGACCAGGAACGGCAGCACCCGCGCCCCGGTGGTGCCGTAGCCGTAGCTGACCAGTCCGAACCCGGAGATCGGCAACAGCCGTACGGTGATCACGCCGAGCACGCTCTGCCGGGCGAACCAGCCGTCCAGGCGGGCCAGCCGGCCGCGTACCCGCTCGGCGACGAACTCCCGGCCGAGCACCCGGCCGACGGCGAAGCCGAGCGCGGCGGCCAGCAGCGCCGCGCCGAGCGCGTACGTCCCGCCCTCCAGCGGGCCGAAGACGGCCCCCGCTGCGAGCGTGACGAAGGTACGCGGGACCAGCGCCACCAGCAGCAGCGCCCCGACGACGATCCCGGCGACCGGGGCGTAGCCGCCGAGGGAGTCGGCGAGCCGGGGCAGCGCGGCGACGTCGGGCCGGGGTGCCACCAGCAGCAGTACGGCGAACCCGACGAGCATCACCAGCAACAGGACGAACCGACGCGCCGACGGCTGGCCGAGCAACCGCCACCCGACGGCGATCGTTGCCGCCCGGCGGGAGGTCATGTCCGCCCGGCGGGAGGTCATGTCCGGGCGGCGGGAGGTCATGTCCGGGCGGCGGCGGCCACCGCGGCGCGGCGCTCGGTGCGCAGCCGGTCCGCCCAGGTGTCGTCCAGCGGCGGAAGCTGGTGGGTGCCGGTCGCCCAGCGCAGCAGCAGATCGGCCAGGGCCGGGTTACGGGCCAGGGCCGGACCGTGCGAGTAGGTGCCCAGCAGGCTGCCCCGCCAGGCCCCCTCGGTGACACCGTCGTTGCCGACCCCGGCGCTGACCCGGGCCAGCGGCGACACGCCGGGGCCGAGGTGGGTCCGACCGCCGTGGTTCTCGAACCCGGACAGCGCCGGCACGCCCAGCCTCGGGTCGATCTCGCCGGCCAGCTCGCCGACCGCCCGGGTCGGACCCCGGTCGGAGGAGATGTCGAGCAGCTCCAACCCGGCGCACTTGGTGCCCTTGGCGAAGAAGGAGGTGCCGAGGAGTTGGTAGCCGGCGCAGACGCCGAAGACCACCGAGCCCTGGGCGACGGCCCGGTGCAGGCCGCCGTCGGCGAGCAGCCGCTGCGCGCCGAGCGCCTGCGGGCCGTCCTCACCGCCACCGATCAGGTAGATGTCGGCGGTGGCGGGCAGCCGCTGGTCGGAGCGGACCTCCAGCACCTCGACCGGCATCCCGCGCTGCTGCGCCCGACGGGCCAGGATCAGCAGGTTGCCCCGGTCGCCGTAGGTGGAGAGCAGGTCGGGGTAGATCCAGACGATACGCAGGCTCTCAGTTGACACGGTCCAACTCCGCTCGGATGTCCTGGAAGGCGGTGTAGTTCGCGATGACCTCCAGCCGGCCCGGCGGGACCGCCCGGACCGCCTCGCCGAACGCCCGGACGTGCTGGAACGGCACGCCGTTGACGTCGAGCCGGACCGCCAGGTCGTACGCCCGGTCGCCGGTGATCAGCACCTGCCGGCCGCGCAGCGGGGCGAAGTCGACGTCGAACAGCCAGGAGGTGTCCAACCCGTCGGGGTCGCGGGCGTTGATGGAGAGCAGGGTGGGCGCCTCGTCGGCCATGTCGAACGCCTCCAGCCAGCTGGCCGGGTTCTTGGCCAGCAGCAGCCGGATGTTGCGGCCGTCCCGGTCGACCTGGGCGTAGCGGCCGGCGACCGAGGTCACCGTGTGCAGCCGGGAGACCGCGTCGACGGGGCGTACCCCGAACTCGGCGGCGACGGCGAGGGCGGTGGCCGCGTTGCCGAGGTTGACCTTGCCGGGGAGCTGGAGGGTCACCTTGTGCCAGGCCCCGGTGGGGTCGAGCACGCCGTCGTCCTCCACCGTCCACTGCGCGTCCGGGCGGCGCAGCGGGCAGCCGCTGCACCACCACTGCTCGCCGGAGCGCTGGATGGTGGAGCCGCACTCGGGGCAGACCCAGGAGTCGTCGTGCCAGCGCTGTCCGGCGCTGAACCAGGTGACGTGCGGCGGGCGGATGCCCTGCGCCGGGTCGGCCGGCGGGGTGGCCGCCCAGACCACCAGCGGGTCGTCGGCGTTGGCGACCACCCGTACGTCGGTGTGCCGGACCAGGGCGGCCCGCCAGAGCTGCGCCATCATGGCCACCTCCTTGGCCCGGTCGAGCTGGTCACGGGAGAGGTTGAGCAGGGCCACCACGTGCGGCTCGGTGGCCTCCAGCACCTGCGCGAGGTAGTGCTCGTCGACCTCCAGCACCGCGTACGGGGTGCTGCCGGCCTTGGCCAGCGCCGAGGTGTGCCCGGTGGGCATGTTGGCACCGAAGGAGTTGGTGGCGACCCGGCCGAGCACGCCGACGGCGGCGGCGCTGAGCCGGGTGGTGGTGGTCTTGCCGTTGGTGCCGGAGACCAGCGCGATGGCGCGTCCGGCCGATAGGTGGGCCAGCAGGTCCGGATCGATCTTCAGGCCGATCCAACCGCCGATCACCGAGCCGTCGCCCCGCCCGGCGGCGCGCGACAGCGCCGCGGCTGTCCGCGACACCGAGCTGGCCACCTTCGCCCGCAGGGGCATCTTCGCGTCCGTCACCCGAGCGAGGTTACCGGACCCCCGCGCCCGCCAGATCGCCGCCGACGGCGAACCGTTCGGTCGGGGTGGGCCGGGCGTCCGGTCGGTGGACGCTCCGCCGGATGGAGTCGATCGATGTCGGGTTGTGGACGCCGGGCGGGGCGCTCCGCCCCTCCACTTCCCTCCACCGCTCCTGACGTGCGGTTTTGTCCATGACGGCGACGCGCCGGGCGGGCGAATCTGGTTGCAGGTGGAGGGAAGTGGAGTAGAGTGGGGCGCATTGGTGAGGCCGGGAGGGCCCACCGGCCCGGGGGGTCAGCGGCGCCGCGAACGCCGCTCAGGGCGAGGGGGGTTGGGCCGATGTTCCTCGGCACCCACACTCCGCGCCTGGACGAAAAGGGCCGGTTGATCCTTCCGGCCAAGTTCCGGGACGAGCTGGCGGGGGGTGTCGTGATCACCAAAGGACAGGATCGCTGTCTCTACGTCTTCCCCACCCCCGAGTTCCAGCGGATCGCTGACCAGTTGCGCGCGCAGCCGATGACGAACAAGGCGGCCCGGGCCTACAGCCGGGTCTTCTTCGCCAGTGCGCACGACGAGGTTCCCGACAAGCAGGGCCGGGTCACCATCCCGGCCCACCTGCGGTCCTACGCCGCGCTCGACCGGGATCTGGTGGTGATCGGGGCGTCCACCCGGGTGGAGATCTGGGACCGGGCGGCCTGGGACACCTACCTCGCCGACAGCGAAGACGACTTCGCCGACATCGAGGAGGGGGTGCTGCCCGGCGGTCTGTAGGGCGTGGCGACGCCCGACGTACTGCGAGATCTCCAGCCGCTTTCGAGTTCCTGGCGCCCCTTCCCCGGTGCCAGGTGCACGATCTCCACTCCGGGTCGGTGAGCCGGAGCCGGAGCGGGAGCGGATGGGGATCTGGCGGTACGACGGTGCGGCATCGTCCGACGAGCAGAGCGCGACACTAAGAGCAGGTATTCCACAGTGGGGGTCGACATGGGGGAGCTACGCGGCACGCACGTGCCGGTGCTGCTCGAGCGGTGTCTCGAGCTGCTGGCCCCCGCGCTGGACCGGGGCGGCCGTACGGTCCACGTCGATGCCACGCTGGGGCTGGCCGGGCACGCAGAGGCGGTGCTGGAACGGCATCCGCGCACGGTGCTGATCGGTCTGGACCGGGACACCGAGGCCCTGGCGCACGCCCGGGTCCGGCTCGCCCGGTTCGCCGACCGGATCCACCTGGAGCACGCCGTCTACGACGAACTGCCCGAGGTGGTGAGGCGGCTGGGCTACCCGGGCATCGACGGGGTGCTGTTCGACCTGGGCGTCTCCTCGTTGCAGCTCGACGCGCCCGACCGCGGGTTCGCCTATGCCCAGGACGCGCCGCTGGACATGCGGATGGACCAGACCCGGGGGGTGACCGCCGAGGAGGTGGTCAACAGCTACTCCCACCCGGATCTGGCCCGGGTGCTGCGGGTCTACGGCGAGGAGAAGTTCGCCGGCCGGATCGCCTCGGCGATCCTGCGGGAGCGGGAGCAGGGCCGGATCACCTCGTCGGCCCGGTTGGCCGAGTTGGTCAGGGAGAGCATTCCGGCACCAGCGCGACGAACCGGGGGACATCCGGCCAAGAGAACGTTTCAGGCTTTACGGATCGAGGTAAACAGGGAACTGGCAGTGCTGGAGCAGGCGCTGCCGGCTGCCCTCGACACGCTCGACGTGGGCGGTCGCATGGTGGTCCTGTCCTACCACTCGCTGGAGGACCGGCTCACCAAGCAGGCGCTCGCCGACCGGGTCCGCAGCAAGGGCCCGATCGACCTCCCGGTGGAACTGCCCGGGTCGGGTCCGACGTTCCGGCTGCTCAGCCGGGGTGCCGAACTCGCCGGGGAGGTGGAGGTCACCGCGAACCCGCGGGCCGCATCCGTGCGGTTGCGGGCCGCGGAGCGGCTCGACCCGACCACCGGGCAGCAGGGGCGGACCGACCGCGAACGGTCCCGCCGACGGGTCAGGGCGATGCACCAACCGGGGACGGGGTCGACACCGGGTTCCACAGTGGACCAGGGGCCGACGCCGGGGGATGGCAGGACGGACGAACAGGGGGAGGGGACATGAACGTCAACAAGCGTGACGGCCGCGACGCGGTCGTCGGGCAGCGCGCACCGCGGTCGGGGGGCCGGACCACGGCGCAGCGCACGACCCGTACCGCGATGCCGGCGGACCTCGCCGGTCGGCAGGGGGAGGCACGCCGGGGGGCGCGCGAGTTCCCCACCCAGGGCAGCGCCGCGCTGCGGCCGGCCGAGCAGCCGGCCACCCGGACCACCGCCACCCGGCCGCCCCGACTGCGGGTGGCACCGCCGCCGCCGGTCCGGGTGCCCCGGGCGCCGTTCGCGGCGCTCATCGTGGTGCTGGTGGTCGGTGGGGTGCTGGGCATCCTCGCGGTCAACACGAAGATCAACGAGAACGCCTTCCGGCTCCAGCAGCTCCAGCAGCAGCAGGCCCGTCTCGACGTCGACCAGCAGCAGCTGGAGAAGCAGATCGAGGAGTACAAGGAGCCGGGCAACCTGACCGCCGAGGCCCGCAAGCTGGGCCTGGTGGAGGCGGGCGAGCCGGCGTACATCCGGCTGCCGGACGGCCGGCTGATCGGCGTGCCGCAACCGGCCGACGGCCAGCCGGCGATCACCAGCCAGCAGGGCGACGGGGGGTAGCACCCGTGCCGCCGAGGTCGGACGAACCGCGCCGGGACGCCACGGGCTCCCGGCGCGGTGCGGTTCGTGGTGGGGCCGCCCGGTCCGGCGAGCCACGCCCAGGGGAGCCGCAGTCCGGGCAACCGAGGGCCGGGCAACAACGGTCCGGGCAACCCCGGTCGGGGGAGCCGAGGGCCGGGCAACCACGGGCCGGGGAGCCACGGGCCGGGGACGTCGGTGGGATCTCCGACGCGCGGGCGTACACCCCGCGGGGCCGGACCATCCGGGAGAGCAGCGAGGACCGGGGCGGGCAGCGACGTACTCCGCGCGCCGGGCGGTCCGGCGACCCGTTCCGCCCCGCCCTCCAGGTGCTCGACGGTGGTCGGGCCGCCGCCAACCGGGCCGGCCGCCGGGAGGCCGCCGCCGACCGGACCGGCCGCCGGGGGGAGGCCGCCACCGGTCGCACCGGCGTGATCAGGACCGTGCCGCCGCGGGCCGTCCCCGACGACGACGAGTTCGCCGAGCCGCCCGCACCGCGCCGTCGGCCCGGGCGCACCACCCCGCGCCGGGGTGACGTGCCCGGCCGTACCCCGCGCCGCACCGAGATGCCCCGCCGTACCGACCGGCCGGCCGGCCGGCGACCGGTGCGCAAGCCGCGCCGCCCGCCGAAGCTCGCCGAACCCCGTCGCCGGCTGCGGCTGGGCACCGTGCTCGTGCTGGCGATCTTCGCCGTGATCGGCATCCGGCTGGTCGTCCTGCAGGCCGTGGACACCCCGGCGTACGCCGGGGGTGGCGTCAGCGGCCGGCTCACCCGGATCGACCTGCTGGCCCCGCGCGGGTCGATCGAGGACCGCACCGGCGCGCCGCTGGCCCGCAGCGTCGAGGCGCGGTACGTCTTCGTCGACCCGACCCTGGTGAAGGACCGGACGGAGACCGCGAAGCTGCTCTCCCCACTGCTCGGCATCCCGGTCTCCGAGCTGGCCGAGAAGATGAAGCGCAAGGGCGGCCTCCAGTTCCGGTACCTGGCCCGGGGTGTCGACATCGCGCAGGCCAAGCAGATCGAGGCGCTCGACCTGGCCGGCATCGGCACCCACCGCGACGAACGCCGCGAGGTGCCCGGCGGTGACCTGGCCGCCAACCTGGTCGGCTTCACCAGTCTGGACATGGACGGACTGGAGGGGTTGGAGGCCCGCTACGACGACCTGCTGCGCGGGCAGGACGGCCGGCGGGTGTACGAGGCCGGCGCGGGCGACCTGAACGCGGCGATTCCCGGCGGCTACAGCCAGACCACCGCCCCCAAGCCGGGCAGCTCGCTGGTGCTCACCATCGACCGGGACCTCCAGTTCCAGACGCAGCAGATCCTCAGCAGGCAGATGGCCCAGACCCGGGGCGCGATCGGCGCGGCGGTGGTGCTCGACGCCAAGACCGGTGACGTGCTGGCCCAGGCCAGCAACCCGACCTACAACGCGGCCACCCCGGACCGGAGCCGGCCCACCGACCGGGAGGACGCGGCCAGCAGCTTCGTGGTCGACCCGGGCTCGGTGCACAAGGCGATCACCTACGGCGCGGCGTTGCAGGAGGGCGTCATCACGCCGGACAGCGCCTGGCCGGTCGCGAACACCATCACCAAGGGCGACGTCACCTTCCGCGACACCCACCCGGCCGAGGGCAAGAAGCTGAGCGTGGCCGGGATGCTGGCCTACTCGTCGAACGTCGGCACCATCGAGATCGGCGACCGGCTCGGTCCGGACCGGCTGATCGACTACCAGAAGCGGTTCGGGTTGGGGCAGCCCACCGGCGAGGGGATGCCCGGCGAGGCGTCGGGCCGGCTGCTCCCGGCCGACAAGTGGAGCGGCTCGTCGTACGGGTCGGTGCCGATCGGGCACAGCGTCGACGCCACACCACTGCAGATGGCCGCCGCGTACGCCACCATCGCCAACGACGGCACCTACGTGCAGCCGCACCTGATCAAGGAGGTGGTCGGGGCGGACGGCAAGCGCACCCCGTCCGCCGCCCCGGTCACCCGCTCGGTGCTCAGCCCGAGCAACGCCGCCGCGCTGCGTACCCTGCTGGAGGCGGTCACCACCGTCGACGGCGCGACAGGCCTGGCCGCCGCGGTGCCCGGCTACCGGATCGCCGGCAAGACCGGCACCGGGCTGCGCTACGTCGACGGCAAGCAGCAGCCCGGCGAGGTGGGTTCGTTCATCGGGATGGCCCCGGCGGAGGCCCCCCGGTACGTGGTGGCGGTCTTCGTCTGGAATCCCGAGGGCGGTGGCGGCGCGGTCGTCGCCCCGGCGTTCCGCGAGATGATGGGCTTCACGCTGCGTCACTACCGGGTCCCGCCGTCGCGCGGGAAATCCCCCAACTTCGAGGTCTTTCCGCGCTGACCGGGAACGGCGGGACATCATCGGTGAGTGCCGACGAACCATCGGGGCGGCTGTGCGGCCGGAACCGGACGACCGGGTAGGGTCTGACGCCGTGCCCGGCAATCCACGCCCCCGTACCGTGCCCGGAGTCCGGCTCGGCGACCTCGCCGACCGGCTCGCCGTAGCGCCGCCGACCGACGCCGCCGAGCTGGTCGTGACCGGGGTGACCCACGCCAGCCAGGAGGTCCGCCCCGGCGACCTGTACGCCGCGCTGCCCGGCGCCCGTCGGCACGGCGCGGAGTTCGCCGCCGGTGCCGCCAAAGCCGGTGCGGTGGCGGTGCTGACCGACCCGGCCGGTGCCGCGGCGGCCGGCGCGACAGGGCTGCCCGTCCTGGTGACGCCGGACCCCCGGGCCGTGCTGGGCGAGCTGGCCGCCGCGGTCTACGGCGACCCGACCGACGGACTCACCGTGATCGGGGTGACCGGCACCGCCGGCAAGACCTCCACCGCCTACCTGATCGAGTCCGGGCTGCGCGCCGCCGGCCACGTCACCGGCCTGATCGGCACGGTGGAGACCCGGCTGGGCGACCTGGTGATCGACAGCGTCCGGACCACCCCGGAGGCCACCGACCTGCACGCCCTGCTCGCCGCCGCCCGGGAACGCGGGGTGACCGCGGTGGTCATGGAGGTGTCCAGCCACGCGCTGGCGATGGGGCGGGTCGGCGGGGTCCGGTTCACCGTCGGCGGCTACACCAACTTCGGCTCCGACCACCTCGACTTCCACGCCGACTCGGCGGACTACTTCGCGGCCAAGGCGAAGCTCTTCGACGGGCGCTGCCGGGTCGAGGTGCTCAACCACGACGACCCGGCGCTGCGGCCGCTGTTCCGGCCGGCGACGGTCAGCTACTCCGCGGCCGGCGACCCGACCGCCACCTGGTGGGCCGACCGGGTCGGTGGTGAGGGCTACGCCCAGCGGTTCACCGCACACGGCCCGGACGACCTCGTCCTGCCCGCCGGGGTGGCGCTGCCCGGCCGGCACAACGTGGCGAACGCGCTGCTCGCCGTGGCCACCCTCGTCGCCGCCGGGGTCGACCCGACGACCGCCGCCGCCGGGGCGGCCGCCTGCGGCGGGGTGCCCGGCCGGCTGGAACTGGTCAGTGGGGACGCCCCGGTGCGCGGGGTGGTCGACTACGCGCACAAGACCGACGCCGTGGTGGCCGCCCTGGCCGCGCTGCGCGGCACCGGCACCGGGCGGCTGATCTGCGTCATCGGCGCCGGGGGTGACCGGGACCGGGGCAAGCGGCCGGTGATGGGCGCCGCCGCCGCCCGGGGGGCCGACGTGGTGCTGGTGACCGACGACAACCCGCGTACCGAGGACCCGGCGACGATCCGGGCCGAGGTGCTGGCCGGCGCGTACGGCGTCGCGGCCGCCGCCCGGATCATCGAGGTGCCGGGGCGGCGGGAGGCGATCGCCGAGGCGGTACGGCTGGCCGAGCCGGGCGACGTGGTGGCGCTGCTCGGCAAGGGACACGAACGCGGTCAGGAGATCGCCGGCGAGGTGCACCCGTTCGACGACCGCACCGAGCTGGCGGAGGCGCTGCGCGTCCGCTTCGGCGACCTGGCGGGTCGACGGTGATCGCGCTGAGCCTGGCCGAGGTCGCCTCGGCGGTCGGCGGTCGGCTGCACGCCGCCGACCCGGACGCCCGGGTCACCGGCCCGGTCGAGTTCGACTCCCGCAAGGTCGTCGCCGGTGCGCTCTTCGTGGCCTTCCCCGGCGAGCGGGTCGACGGGCACGACTACGCCGCCGGCGCGGTCGCCGCCGGTGCGGTGGCGGTGCTCGGCACCCGGGAGCTGCCCGGGGTGCCGATGGTGCTGGTGGACGACGCGCTGGCCGCGCTGGGCCGGCTGGCCCGTGCCGTGGTGGACCGGCTGCCCGGCCTCACCGTGATCGGGCTGACCGGTTCGTCGGGCAAGACCACCACCAAGGACCTGATCGCCCAGCTCGCCGTGCGACTCGGCCCGACGGTGGCCCCGCCCGGGTCGTTCAACAACGAGCTGGGCCACCCGTACACCGCGTTGCAGGCCACCGCGCAGACCCGGTACCTGGTGATGGAGAAGGGCGCCCGGGGCGTCGGGCACGTCCGCTACCTCTGCGACGTGGTGCCGCCGCGGATCTCGGTGGTGCTCAACGTCGGGGTGGCGCACCTGGGTGAGTTCGGCTCGGTGGAGAACATCGCCCTGGCCAAGGGGGAGCTGGTGGAGGCGCTGCCGGCCGAGGGGCTGGCCGTGCTCAACGCCGACGACCCACTGGTCGCCGCGATGGCGTCCCGCACCGCCGCCCGGGTGGTCCGCTACGGCGAGTCGGCCGACGCCGACGTCCACGCCGTGGACGTGACCCTGGACGGGCGGGGTCGGCCGGCGTACACCCTGGTCACCCCGGAGGGGACCGCGCCGGTGCGGCTCGGCCTGACCGGCCGGCACCAGGTCTCCAACTCGCTCGCCGCGGCGGCGGTCGCCCGGGAGCTGGGCATGCCGCTGGCCGAGCTGGCGGCGGCCCTGGGTGACCTGGGGCTGGTCTCCACCCGCCGGATGGACGTCTTCACGCGGTCCGACGGGGTGACCGTGATCGACGACTCGTACAACGCCAATCCGGCCTCGACGGCGGTGGCGCTGCGCGCGCTGGCCGGGATGCACCGGGGCGGGCGGACGTTCGCCGCGCTCGGCTACATGGCCGAGCTGGGCGCGTACGAGGACGAGGGGCACCGGGAGGTCGGCCGGCTCGCGGCCGAACTCGGTGTCGACCGGCTGCTCGTGGTGGGTGAGCCGGCCGCGCCGATCCACGAGGGCGCGACAGCGGTAAGTGACTGGGGAGGAGAGTCGGTGCTGCTCACCGATCAGGCGGCGGCCGTCGAGGTGCTGCGCAGCGAGCTACGACCGGGCGACGTCGTCCTGGTGAAGGGCTCCCGGTACCGCACCTGGGAGGTGGCCGACGCGCTGCGTGCCGACGGCGATGGTGACGGGGCCGGCGCGGGGGGTGCCGCGTGAGGGCGGTCATCGTCGCCATCGGGGTGGCGTTCCTGGTCTCGCTGCTGGCCACCCCGCTGGCGATCAAGGTGTTCGCCCGGCTCAAGGCCGGCCAGCCGATCCGCTCGGGACTCGGGCTGGCCAGCAACGAGGGCAAGAAGGGCACACCGACGATGGGCGGCGTGGTCTTCATCCTGGCCACGGTGATCGCGTACGTCGCCGGTCACCTCGCCCTGACCACCCTGCCGGACGCGCAGATCGCCCAGGTCGAGCCGACCATCACCGCGCTGGTGCTGCTGGGCCTGATGGTCTTCTCCGGGGCGGTCGGCTTCATCGACGACTTCCTCAAGGTGCGCAAGCGGCACAGCGGCGGGCTGAACAAGCGCGGCAAGCTGTTCGGGCAGATCCTGGTCGGGGCGATCTTCGGGGTGGTCGCGCTCTACTTCCCGAGCAGCATGACCGACGCCAGCGGCGCGACGACCAACACCGAGACAGTGGGCAGCAGCACGCTGAGCTTCATCCGGGACATCCCGGCCCTGGAGATCGGCAAGATCGCCTCGGTGATCGTGATCATCCTGGTGGTGATGGCGGCGACCAACGGGGTCAACCTCACCGACGGTCTGGACGGGCTGGCCACCGGCGCGTCGGTGATGGTGCTCGCCGCGTACGCGCTGATCGCGTTCTGGCAGTACCGGCACTGGTGCGCCGACCCGACGTACACCGCCAACCCGGACAACTACTGCTACGCCGTCCGGGACCCGCTGGAGATCGCGCTGATCGCCGGGGCGGCGGCCGGGGCCTGCGTGGGCTTCCTGTGGTGGAACACCTCGCCGGCCCGGATCTTCATGGGCGACACCGGCGCGCTGGGCCTCGGCGGCCTGATCGCCGGGATGGCGATGTCCACCCGGACGGTCCTGCTGCTGCCCATCCTCGGCGGGCTCTTCGTGATCATCACGATGTCCGTGGTGATCCAGATCATCTCCTTCCGGACCACCGGCAAGCGGGTGTTCCGGATGTCGCCGCTGCAGCACCACTTCGAGTTGGCCGGCTGGAGCGAGGTCAACATCGTGGTCCGGTTCTGGATCATCGCGGGCATCGGGGTGGCCATCGCGCTCGGCCTGTTCTACAGCGACTTCCTGGCCAGCATGGGCTGACCCGGCCGCGGACACTCCTGACGGTGCGTCCCACGCCCGACCACGAGAAGGGGGTTCCTCACTACCGGAGGCGCCCCCTTTTCGCATTTCGACACGCCGACCGGGGGGAACGGCCGGAACGGGCCGCCGGTAACGGCGATGATGGGCGGGTGGGGGAGGACCGAGGCACGAGCAGCGGCACGACGACGCAGACCCAGCCGCGGCGGGTCACCGGCGCGGGGCGTACCGCCGACCCGCCCGGGGCGCTGGCCGGGCTGGGGCCGGCCGGCGGCCTGGCGGCGCTGCGCGGCCTGCTGGCCCGCCCGTTGGCCTCCTACTACCTGCTGCTGTCCAGCGCCGGTCTGCTGCTGCTGATCGGCCTGACCATGGTCTTCTCGGCGACCAGCGTGCGGGACTACGCCGAGGCGGGCGACGCCGCGGCCTCGGTGACCAAACAGGCGATCTTCGCGGTGATCGGCATCGTCGCGTTCTGGGCCTGTCAGCGGCTGCCGGCCAGCACCTTCCGCTCGCTGGGCCGGCCCCTGCTCGGGGGCGCGGTGGTGCTGCTGCTGGTGCTCAACCTGCTGGGGGCACTGGACGCGTTGTTCGGGCTGGAGTCCCTCGGGCCGCTGCAGGCCGACCTGCTCTGGCTCTACCTCGGGCCGATCCAGGTGCAGCCGGCCGAGTTGGCCAAACTGGCGCTGGTGCTGTGGGGCGCGCACGTGGTGGCCCGCAAGGGCGCCGCGCTGGGCTGGTGGAAGGAGTTGGCCACCCCGCTGTTCCCGGTGGTCGGCCTGCTCTTCGTGCTGGTCGGCTACAACGACCTGGGCAGCATGCTCTGCCTGCTGGCCATCGTGGTCGGGCTGCTCTGGGCGGCCGGGGTGCGGCTGCGGGTCTTCGCCGCCCTCTCCGCGGTCGGCCTGGTCGGCATCGGCCTGCTGGTGGCGGTGGCCTCGCTCGGGGCCGGCTCCGGCGCGCGGGGCAAGGAGAACTACCGGCTGGCCCGGCTCACCTCGTTCCTCGACACGCCCGACCCGGCGAAGTGCGTCGAGGACGCCTGCTGGCAGATGGTCCAGGCCCGCAACGCCATCGAACACGGCGGCTGGTTCGGCGTCGGTCTCGGCAAGGGCAGCCTCAAGTTCGGCTGGCTGCCGGCCGCCCACAACGACTTCATCTTCGCCGTCATCGCCGAGGAGCTGGGCGTGGTCGGCTGCACCGTCATCCTGGTGCTCTTCGCCGTGCTGGCCTACACCGGGCTGCGGATCGCCCGCCGGGTCGCCGACCCGTTCCGCCGGCTGGCCGCCACCGCCGTCACCGCCTGGCTGGTCGGCCAGGCCGTGATCAACATCGGTGGGGTGACCAAGCTGCTGCCGCTGACCGGGGTGCCGCTGCCGTTCATCTCCGACGGCGGCAGCGCCCTGGTCGTCACCCTGGCGGCGGTCGGCATGCTCGCCTCCTTCGCCCGCGCCGAACCCGACGCGGCGCGAGCCCTGCACGCCCGTCCGCCCGCCCGATGGGTCCGACTAGTCTGGGCCCCGTTGCCGCCGCTTCCCGGCGCGCGGAGCCGACCGGCGCCGCCGTCGGCTGCCCCGGGGTCCGTACCCCGGACGCGCGGGCGGCGACCCGACGATCAGGCCGTACCGCGCGGCGTCCGGCAGGACCGGGCCCGGGGCGGGTCGGCGAGCGAGAGGAGACGCTGATGGGTCCGCTGCGTTCGGTGGTGCTCTGTGGAGGGGGCACCGGTGGGCACATCTACCCGCTGCTCGCCTTCGCCGACTGCCTGCGCCGACACGACCCGGGCGTCCGGATCACCTGCCTCGGCACCCCCAAGGGGCTGGAGAACGAGCTGATCCCGCCGGCCGGCTACGACCTGCGGACGATCCCGGCCTACCAGCTGCCCCGCTCGGTCAACCTGGGCCTGGTCCGGACCCCGGACCGGATGTGGAAGGCGGCCCGCGCCGCCGGCAAGGTGATCGACGAGGTCGCCGCCGACGTGGTCGTCGGCTTCGGCGGGTACGTCTCGGTGCCCGGTTACCTGGCCGCCTGGCGGCGCGAGATGCCGATCGTGATCCACGAGGTGAACGTCCCGCCGGGGGTGGCCAACCGGCTCGGCATGAAGTTCACCAGGAACCTCGCGGTCGGCTTCCCGCACCAGCCGGCCCAGTCCGAGGCGCTGCGCGACGCCCGGGTGGTCGGCGTGCCGCTGCGCCGGGGCATCGCCGGGCTGGACCGCAACGCCGCCCGCGCCGCCGCCCGCGCCCACTTCGGACTCCGCCCCGACCTGCCGGTGCTCTTCGTCGCCGGGGGCTCGCAGGGGGCCCGGTCGATCAACCTGGCGGTCTCCGGCGCGGCCAAGGAACTGGCCCGCAACGGCGTGCAGGTGCTGCACGTGATGGGCGCCCGCAACGAGCCGGTGCCGATCCCCACCGACCTCCCGGTGCCCTACGTGGCGTTGCCCTACCTGTCCGAGATGGAGCTGGGCTACGCCGCCGCCGACCTGATGCTGGCCCGGGGCGGGGCGATGACCTGCGCCGAGGTGGCCGCGATCGGCCTGCCCACCATCTACGTGCCGTACCCGCACTCCAACCAGGAGCAGAAGCGCAACGCGCTGCCCGTGGTGGAGGCCGGGGGCGGGTTGCTCGTGGACGACGCGGAGCTGACCCCGGCCTGGTTGGAGCGCACCGTGCTCCCGCTGCTGCGCGACCCGCAGCGGCTGCACGCGATGGGCGCCGCCGCCGCGGCGTACGGCCGGCGCGACGGCGACGTGGCCCTGCTCAACTTCGTCTACGAGGCGGTGGCCCGGTGAGCCGGGCGGCCGCGACGGGAAGGTACCTGGCATGAACACCGCGCAGTTCACCCCGGCCGGCACGCTCACCGCGGAGGACCTGGGCCGGATCCATCTGATCGGGGTGGGCGGGGTCGGCATGAGCGGCCTGGCCCGGCTCTTCCTCACCCGGGGCCTGCCGGTCTCCGGCAGCGAGCTGCGCGAGTGGCCGTCGCTGGCCGGGATGCGGGCGCTGGGCGGCACCATCCACATGAGCCACGAGGCGACCAACCTCGACGGGGTGGACACCGTGGTCTACTCCTCGGCCATCCCGCAGGACCACCTGGAGATGGTCGAGGCCCGGCGACGCGGGCTGCGGGTGCTGCACCGCTCCGAGGCGCTCGCCGCGGCGATGACCGGCCGGCGGACCGTTGCGGTGGCCGGCACCCACGGTAAGACCACCACCACCTCGATGGTGACCATGGTGCTCCAGCAGGCCGGGGTCGACCCGTCCTTCGTGATCGGCGGGGAGATCTCCGAGGTGGGCTCGGGGGCCCACCACGGCACCGGTGAGCACTTCGTGGTCGAGGCGGACGAGAGCGACAGGTCGTTCCTGATCTACCGACCGTACGTCTCGATCATCACCAACGTCGAGGCCGACCACCTGAACACCTACGGTGACCTGGCCAACCTGGAGGCGGCATTCGCCGATTTCGCCCGGCTGACCGACCCGGCCGGGTTCGTCATCACCTGCGCCGACGACCCGGGCGGCCGGCGGCTGGCCGAGACGTTGCGCGCCGAGGGCCGGCGGGTCTGGACGTACGGCGAGGCGGCCGACGCCGACCTGCGGCTGTCCGAGATGGCCTCGTCCGCCCAGGGGGTGCGCTACCTGGCGGCGCTCGACGGCCGTTCGTTGGGGGAGATCCGGCTGCCGGTGCCGGGGCGGCACATGGGGCTCAACAGCGCCTCGGCGGTGCTCGCCGCCCACCTGCTGGGCCTGCCGGTGGCGGCGGCGGAGGCGGCGCTCGCCGCGTTCCCGGGGGTGCGCCGGCGCTTCGAGCGCAAGGGTGTCGCCGACGGGGTGCTGGTCTACGACGAGTACGCCTACCACCCGACCTCGATGACCCTGGCCCTGCGGACGCTGCGCGAGGTGGCCGGCGACGGCCGGCTGATCGTGGTCTTCCAGCCGTACCGGCTGTACCGCACCCGGGATCTCCAGGCCGAGATCGCCGCCGCCCTTGGCATCGCCGACGAGCTGGTGCTGCTGGAGGTCTTCGGCCCCGGCGAGCTGCGCCAGCCGGGCGAGGGGTCGGCGGCGTTGCTGGCGGCGGTGCCGCTTGACGCCGCGCACAAGGTCTTCGTGGACTCGTTCGACGACGCGCCGGTGGAGGTGGCCCGCCGGGCCCGCCCCGGCGACGTGGTGGTGACCATGGGCGCCCCGCCGATCTCGCTGCTGGGTGACCAGCTGCTCGACGCGCTGACCGCCCGGGCCGGGGACGCCGCGGACCCGACCGTTACGGGTCCGGACGGCGCGGCCGCCACGACCGGATGAGTCCGGGGCCGGCGCGGGGTCGTACCGCGGGCGCGGACGGCGGCTCCCGACGTGGCCCGGTACGGCGCTGGCAGCTCGTCCGGGCGGGCAGCGACGCGGTGCCGCCGTCCACCCGGCGGTTCATGGCCCGGGCCCGGCAGCGGCGGATGCGCGCTGCCCTGCCCTGGGCGGTGCTGGCCGGGGTGCTGGTCCTCGCCGGCCTGGTGGCCTGGGCGGTGCTCGGCTCCGGCCTGTTCGGGGTGCGCGAGGTCCGGGTGGAGGGGGCCAGACTGGTCACCCCGGTCGAGGTACGCGACGCGGCGGCGGTGCCGGACGGGGCGCCGCTGGCCCGGGTGGACCTGGCCGCGACGGCCCGGCGGATCGGTGGCCTGGCCCCCGTGGAGCGGGCCACGGTCCGCCGGGACTGGCCGGGCACGTTGGTGGTGACCGTGGTGGAGCGGACCGGGGTGGCGGTGGTGCCCCGCGACGACCGGTTCGTGGTGCTCGACCGGAGCGGGGTGGTGTTCCGGACGCTGGCCCGTCCCCCGGAGGGTCTGCCGGTGGTGCGGCTGGCCACCCCGGGGCCGGACGATCCGGGCACCCGGGCGGCGTTGCAGGTGCTGGCCGTGCTGACCCCGCAGTTGCGGACCCTCCTGGTCGAGGTGACCGTCGAGGGGCTGGCCCGGATCGGGCTGACCCTGCGCGACGGACGGACGGTGGTGTGGGGCGACGCCACCCGGGGCGAGGACAAGGCTCGGGTGGCGACGGCGCTGCTCGGTCGCAAGGCCGACACGATCGACGTGAGCGCGCCGGACGTGGTCACCCTCAGATGAGGTCCCCGACGAACGTGAGTCGGCTCGCTCCCGGCGGCGACACGCCGGTGGGGTCCTTGGCTGACGGCGTGGGGACGCTTACGTTGCCCCGAAGAGGATCAGTGGTTGACATAACTGTAAGCCTCTAGTAGAGGGTTAGGGTTCAGCTCTGATCCTCGCTGGTGACAGCTCGTCGACCACCGGTGTGGGCCACGCCGACCGGGGCGGTGCGAGCCAATCTCGAAGGGAAGGACCGGAGATGACACCTCCGCACAACTACCTGGCGGTCATCAAGGTCGTCGGCATCGGCGGCGGCGGCGTCAACGCCGTCAACCGGATGATCGAGGTTGGGCTCAAGGGCGTCGAGTTCATCGCGATCAACACCGACGCGCAGGCGCTGTTGATGAGTGACGCCGACGTCAAGCTCGACGTCGGTCGGGAGCTGACCCGGGGGCTCGGCGCGGGTGCCAACCCGGACGTCGGCAAGAACGCCGCCGAGGACCACCGCGACGAGATCGAGGAGGTGCTCAAGGGCGCCGACATGGTCTTCGTCACCTGCGGCGAGGGCGGCGGCACCGGCACCGGCGGGGCGCCGGTGGTGGCCAACATCGCCCGTAAGCTCGGTGCGCTGACCATCGGCGTGGTGACCCGGCCGTTCTCCTTCGAGGGAAAGCGCCGCCAGGTGCAGGCCGAGTCGGGGATAGACGAACTGCGCAACCAGTGCGACACCCTGATCGTCATCCCGAACGACCGGCTGCTGGCCCTGGGCGACCGCGGGATCAGCATGATGGACGCCTTCCGCACCGCCGACCAGGTGCTGCTCTCCGGTGTCCAGGGCATCACCGACCTGATCACCACCCCGGGCCTGATCAACCTGGACTTCGCCGACGTCAAGAGCGTGATGAGTGGGGCGGGCAGCGCGCTGATGGGCATCGGCAGCGCCCGGGGCGAGAACCGGGCGGTCGAGGCGGCCGAGGCGGCCATCTCCAGCCCGCTGCTGGAGCAGAGCATGGACGGCGCGCGGGGCGTGCTGCTCTCCATCGCCGGTGGCTCCGACCTGGGCCTTTTCGAGATCAACGATGCGGCGCAGCTGGTCACCGACGCGGCCCACCCGGACGCCAACATCATCTTCGGTGCGGTCATCGACGACGCGCTCGGCGACGAGGTGCGGGTCACCGTGATCGCCGCCGGCTTCGACGGCGGCACGCCCGCGTACAAGGCGGTCGAGTCGCCGCGCAAGAGCAACCAGAACCAGCCGACGACGCAGACCCCGACGGTCTCCGCGCCGGCCACCATGCCGCCGCCGCAGCAGTCGCCGCGCCGGGTGCTCTTCGACGACGTCGATGTGCCCGACTTCCTCAAGAACGGCTCCTGAGCCCCGCCGATGACGAGCAACCCCGCTGGTGGGCCCACCGCCTCGCCGACGACGAGCAGTTCCTGTGGTGGCCGCGCCGCCCCGCCGACGACCGGGCGGCCCGGCCGATGACCGGTCGACCCGACCCGGTGCGTCCGGAGCGCCGTGCCGAGTTGGCGGCCGGGCTGGCCGTGGTGTGTACCCGGATCGCCGACGCCTGCGTCGCCGCCGGCCGGGATCCGGCCGAGGTGACCATGATCGCGGTGACCAAGACCTACCCGGCGGGTGACGCGGTCGCGCTGGCCGGGCTCGGCGTCGGTGACCTGGGGGAGAACCGGGACCAGGAGGCCGCGCCGAAGGCGGCCGAGGTGGCGGCGGCGGGGGTGACCCCGCGCTGGCACTTCATCGGTCAACTGCAACGTAACAAGGCCCGTTCGGTGGTCCGCTACGCCGACGTGGTGCATTCCGTGGACAGCGTCCGGCTGGCCCGCGCGCTGGCCACCGCCGCCGAATCCGGCCGGGACCGTCCGCTGGAGGCGTTGGTGCAGGTCAGCATCGACGGTGACCCCGATCGGGGTGGCGCCCTGCCGGGCTCCGCCGACCCCGACCGGGGGCTCGACCCGGTGGCCGGGGCGCTGGCCGGGGCGGGGGCGCTGCGGCTGGCCGGATTGATGGCGGTGGCGCCGCTGGGCTGGGAACCCGAGCGGGCCTTCGCCCGGTTGGCCGAGGTGGCGGCGGCGTTCCGGGCCCGTCATCCGGCGGCCACCGTGCTCTCCGCCGGGATGAGCGGTGACCTGGAGGTGGCGATCGGGTACGGGGCGACACATGTCCGCGTCGGCAGCGCGTTGCTCGGAATGCGTTCCACGCTGCGGTAGCCTGGCCCCGGTAGGAGCAAATTACATCAGTGTTGTTCAGGAGCGGCGTCCCGAGGTCGGGGGCCACGACGGGCGAGCCGCGAATCGCGCGTCGGGGGATTGCCGTTCCGATCCGGTGGGCAGGGAAGTCCACTCGCGATCATGGCGACACGGCACGGGGGTGCGTGCCGCACGGCGGACGGAAGGGCGCGGGATGGGTGCACTGCGCAAGGCGGGGGTCTGGCTCGGGCTCGTCGAGGAAGACGACGAGCGCGGCTACGACGAGGGCTACGACAAGCCCGGCTACCGCGAGTCGCGGTACCGGTCGAGCCGGTACTCCGAGGAGTTCGCCGACGACGACGAGGACGACGCGGAGGAGCCGCCGGCGCCGCGTCCGCGCCTGGGTGACCGGGGCCGGCTGGCCGACCGGTCGAGTCGGACGGTGGAGGCCGACCGCGCCGACGACGAGCGGGCCGAGCGGTCGGACCGGGCTGAGCGGGCCGAGCGGTCGGACCGGGCCGAGCGGGCGAGCGTCCGGTCGATCACCCGGTCCGGTGGGTCGGAGACCTCGGGCGCGTTGAGCTACCACACCCGGGACAATCTCGCCCTGGCGCCGCAGGCGTCGCCCCGCGAGCGGCCGGTCGTGGCCGAGGAGGAGCAGCGCTACCAGATCACCACGCTGCACCCGACCACCTACCGGGAGGCGCGGACCATCGGCGAGCACTTCCGCGACGGCGTCCCGGTGATCATCAACCTCACCGAGATGGACGAGGCCGACGCCCGCCGTCTGGTGGACTTCGCCGCCGGGCTCGCGTTCGGGCTGCGCGGTACGATCGAGCGCGTGACCAACCGGGTGTTCCTGCTCTCACCGGCCAACGTCCAGGTCACCGCCGAGGACAAGGCCAAGATCGCTGAGGGCGGCTTCTTCTCCCTGAGCTAAGTCCACCCGAACGAGGGACGTCGTCTGCCGTGTTGTCGATCGTGTTCCAACTTCTGTACCTGATTTTGTACCTCTTCCTTATTGTGTTGTTGGCCCGATTCGTTCTCAGTGCCGTCCTCCAGTACGGTCGTCGGTGGCAACCGGGGCGTGGCGCGTCCGCCGGGCTCGAGTCCGTGTGGAGCGTCACTGATCCGCCTCTCAAGGCGTTGAGGCGGGTGATCCCCCCACTGCGAATTGGTACCGTGAGCATCGACCTGGCCTCCCTTGTGCTCCTGGTTATCCTGTTCGTGCTGATGAGGTTTGTGTTAGATCCGCTGATCAGGAACTTCTCCTGACCAGCGCGCGCTTTCGCGGCCGCAACTGACCCGAGGAGTTTCGATGCCGCTGACACCGGCCGACGTGCACAACGTCGCCTTCAAAAAGCCGCCGATCGGCAAGCGGGGGTATGACGAGGAGGAGGTCGACGCCTTCCTGGACGAGGTCGAGCGTGAGCTTGCCCGTCTGATCGAGGAGAACAACGAGCTGCGCGCCCAGGTGGAGCGCGGCGGTCGTGGCGGGGCCCCTGCCGGCCCCGGTGGCGACGCCCGGCTCGCCGCCGAGCTCAACGACGTCAAGGCCCAGCTCGACCGGGTGCAGCGCGACAAGGCCGCCGCCGAGCAGGCCGCCCGCGCGATGCAGGCGGAGCTGGAGCAGGTCCGCACCACCGGTGGCCCGGCCGTCGGTGGCGACGGCGAGCAGCAGGCGCTGCGGGTGCTCATGATGGCCCAGCGCACCGCCGACGACCACGTCTCCGACGCCCGTCGCGAGGCCGACCAGCTGCTCTCCGAGGCCCGTTCCAAGGCCGAGGAGGTCACCCGGGAGGCGCGGGCCAAGGCCGACGCGCTGGAGCGCGACGCCCGCCAGCGGCACCAGGAGGCCATGGGCGGCCTGGACGCCAAGCGGACCGCACTGCAGAAGCACATCGAGGAGCTCAAGCAGTTCGAGCGCGAGTACCGCACCCGGCTCAAGGCCTACCTGGAGAGCCAGCTGCGCGACCTCGACGGTCGGGGTCAGGGCCTGGAGGCCGAGATGACCCGCACCGAGGGCACCCGTGCCGTCGGTGGCAACGGGCTCGCCGCGGCGAGCCTCGCCGGCTCGTACGGTGGCAGTCGTTCCGGCGCCCTCGAAGCCGGCCGCTGATCCACGGTCGGCGACCGTCGCCCGACGGTCGCCGACCCAGCCACGACCCACGACGCGGCGGGGGTGAGCCGTGCTAGTCGCCAGTCTGCTGCTCATCCTCGGCGCGGTCGTACTGCTGGTGTTCGGCCTCGTCGAGGGTTCCAGCACGCTGTTGACCAGTTCCATAGCGGCCAGTCTGCTGGCCGCCGTCGCGTTGGTGGCCGGTGCCCGCCAGGCAGCCGCCACCAGGGCGAGGGCGGCGGAGCGGGCCGACTCGGGTGATCGGCCGGCGGGTCCGCCCCGCACGACCGCCCCGCCGACCGCGACCGAGTCGTCGGAGACCCCGACGACGTACGTCCCGACGACGATCGGTACCGGTGGTGCCGGGTGGCGGCAACCACCCGGCCCGCCGGCAGCCGGCGGGCCCGTCGATGTTTCCCCCCGCCCTGACGTCGATGCCTGGAAGCCCGAGGCGGAGGCTCCGTGGGACCCTGTCGTGGTGTCCGCCCCACCGGATCCGACGGCCCCCGGACAGCCGGCCCCGCCGACCGGCCGGCAGCCGGCGACCGACCTCGGCCGGGACGCCGGAACCGAACCCGCCTGGCCCGACGCGGACGACCCTGCCCGATACGGCACGGAAGATCCTGCCCGGCACGACGATTCTGCCCGGCACGACGCGGACGATCCCGGCTGGGACGCCCCGGACGACCTCGCGCCGCCCTGGGAGCGCGCGGGTGACGCCGCCTCGCCGTGGGACCCGCCGGCCCAGCGGGTGCCGCCCGGTGACGCCGCCCGGGTGGCCCGGCTCGACGCCGAGGTGCTGGTGGTCGACGGGCATCCCCGCTACCACCTTCTTTCCTGCGCCCACCTGATCGAGCGGGAGCACGAGCCGCTGCCGGTCTCCGAGGCGATCTCCCTCGGGTTCACCCCGTGCGGTCTGTGCAATCCGGACACCGCCCTGCTCGCCGACACCTACCCCCGCTGAGGTTGGGGTCGATGCCCACGGACGACACGTTGACGGTCGCGGTACGGGTCAAGCCCGGTGCGTCCCGGCCCCGGGTCGGCGGCTGCTTCGCCGGTCCGCACGGTCCGGCCCTGGTGATCGCGGTGACCGCCCCGGCGGTGGACGGTCGGGCCACCGAGGCGGCCCGTCGGGCGCTGGCCGGGGCGCTGGGTGTCCGCCCGGCGGTGGTGGCGCTGCGTACCGGGGCGACGAGCCGGGACAAACTCTTCCTGGTCGACCGTCCGACGCCCGGCCTGGTCGAGTTGCTGCGCCGGCTGCGCGACGGAACGGACGGGTGACGGCGCCTCGGGTGGGGCGCCCGTGACGCCGGGGTTGGATCTGGCGCTGCTCCTCGGCGCGGCCGTGTTGCTGGTGGCGGTCGGTGCGGTGCGGTTCTCCACCCGGCTGGGCGTGCCGAGCCTCCTGGTCTATCTGGCGCTCGGGGTGGCGATCGGCGAGGCCGGGTTGGGCATCCGGTTCGACGACGCCGAGCTGACCCGGGTGCTCGGCTTCTGCGCGCTGATCGTGATCATCGCGGAGGGTGGGCTCACCGCCCGGTGGAGCACCCTGCGCCCGGTGCTCGGGTTGGCCGGCGCGTTGTCCACGGTCGGCGTGCTGGTCAGCATCGTCGTCGTCGGCCTGGTGGTGCACCTGCTGCTCGGGCTGGACTGGCGACTGGCGCTGCTCTACGGCGCGGTGCTCTCCTCCACCGACGCGGCGGCGGTCTTCGCCACCCTGCGCCGGCTGCGGCTGCCGCCCCGGCTGGTGGCCACCCTGGAGGCCGAGTCGGGCATGAACGACGCCCCGGTGGTGATCCTGGTGGTGCTGCTGTCCCGTAGCGGCCCGATCGAGCACCCGTGGTGGTTCGAGGTCTTCCTGGTCGGCTACGAGCTGGGGGTGGGTGCCGCGGTGGGGCTGGCCGCCGGGCTGGCCGGCCGGTTCACGTTGCGGCGGGCTGCGCTGCCGTCGTCCGGGCTGTATCCGATCGCCGCCGTCGGGTTCACCGTGCTGGCGTACGCCGCCGGAGCGGTGCTGCACGCCTCCGGGTTCCTCGCCGTCTACGTGGCAGGGGTGCTGCTCGGCAACGCCCGGCTGCCGCACCGACAGGCGATCCTGGGGTTCGCCGACGGGTTGGCCTGGCTGGCCCAGATCGGGCTGTTCGTGCTGCTCGGTCTGCTGGCCACGCCGGAGCGGTTGCACACCGCGCTGCTGCCGGCGGTGGTGACCGGCCTGGCCCTGCTGTTGCTGGCCCGGCCGCTGTCGGTGCTGGTCTCCGCGTTGCCGTTCCGGGTCCCCCTGCGCGAGCAGGTCTTCCTGTCCTGGGCCGGGCTGCGTGGTGCGGTGCCGATCGTGCTGGCCACCATCCCGCTGTCGGCCCGGGTGCCCGGGGCGGACCGGCTGTTCGACGCGGTCTTCGTGCTGGTGGTGATCTTCACGGTGCTCCAGGCGGGGACGCTCGCGTCGGCCGCCCGCCGGCTGCGGGTGACCGCCCCGGCGGAGTTGGCGGAGATCCGGGTGGAGACCGCCCCGTTGGAGCGGATGCGGGCGGACCTGCTCCAGTTGGAGGTGCCGGCGGGCTCCCGGTTGGCCGGGGTGCACGTCGACGAGTTGCGGCTGCCGGTGGGGGCCTCGGTGACCCTGGTGCTGCGCGACGGGGTGGGCTTCGTGCCTGCTGCGGGCACCCGGCTCAAGACCGGGGACAGCTTGTTGATCGTGGCGACCGCCGGAGTGCGGGACGAGGCGGAGCGCCGGCTGCGGGCGGTCAGCCGGCGGGGCCGGCTGGCGAGGTGGTTCGGCGAGTACGGCGAGGATCGGGACGGTTGATCTGCTAGTCTTCTTTTTGCCCCAATTAGGGGTTTTAGGGGCTGAGTAGCGGTGCGACAGTGCGGTACGTTGTCGGACGCCTGTACGTTCCGTATTCTTGCCAACCTCCGGAGTGCGCGGCCACCGTTGCCGTGCGCCCGTTTTGTTACCTGGGTACGCCACGTCGGCGGACCCTGTCCGGGCACCGCCGACCGCCGCGTCCCGCGGCTGAGGGAGCTGACGATGGCGAAGCCAGCCGACACCAGGACCGCCGGTCGTAAACCAGCGGCGAAGGCCACTCCGAAGGCGACCCGCAGCGCGGCGGAGACCGAGAAGATCCGGGCGGCCCTGGCGGCCCGACGGGACGAGCTGCGTGCCGAGTACGATCAGACGCTGAGCGAGATCACCGAGCTGCAGCGCGACCGGTTGACCGACTCGGCCGGGGACGACCAGGCCGACACCGGCACCAAGACGTTCGAGCGCGAGCAGGAGATCTCCCTCGCCAACAGCATCCGGGAACGGATCACCCAGGTCGAGCGCGCTCTGGAGCGGCTCGACGAGGGCGGCTACGGATGGTGCGAGCGGTGCGGGAACCCGATCCCGGTGGAGCGGCTCGCCGCCTTCCCGTCGGCGACCCTCTGCGTGACCTGCAAGCAGCTGGCGGAGCGGCGCTGACGTCCACTCCCCGGTGACCTCGCGAGACGGCGGACCGCGCCGTCCGGACAGTCGATGGGGAGTCGATGACCACAGCACCGACCGCCGGATCCGGCACCACCGAGCCGGGTGGCGGCACGCCCCGCCGCAGGGCGGTCGTGGTCCTCGTCAGCATCGCGTCGGTCGCGCTGCTGACGGATCTGCTCACCAAGCACCTCGCCCTGCAACTGCTCGACGACCGGGGGCCGGTCCGCCTGCTCGGCGGGGCGGTCTACCTCACCCTCACCCGCAACAGCGGGGCGGCGTGGAGCATCGGCGCCGGCCACACCTGGGTGTTCCCGCTGATCACCATCGGGGTGGTCGGCTGGATCGGCTGGATGGCGCTGCGGTTGCGCTCGCTGCCCTGGGCGGTCTCCCTCGGCCTGGTGCTGGGTGGCGCGCTGGGCAACCTCACCGACCGGATCTTCCGGGCCCCCGGCCACTTCGTCGGTCACGTGGTGGACATGGTCAGCCTCTTCGACCCGTACGGCCAGGTGTGGCCGGTGTTCAACCTGGCCGACAGCTGCCTGGTCGCCGGGGTGCTGCTGGCCGTGCTGCTGGAACTGACCGGTCGCCAGCGCGACGGGCGGCGGGTCGGCGGCAGGGGTGACGAGGTGTCCGCCGGGTCGACGTCCGGCGGCGGCCCGGTCGCCGCCGGGTCGGACCCGACCGATGTCGAGCCGAGGGAGCGGGCATGACCTCCACCTTCGCCGCGGGCGGCGACCACCGTTCGCTGCCCGTCCCGGACGGCCTCGACGGGATGCGGCTGGACCAGGCGGTGTCCCGGCTCTTCGGCCTGTCCCGCACCGCCGCCGCCGCGCTCGTCGACGCCGGTGACGCGCTCGTCGACGGCGCGGCCCGGCAGAACTCGCACAAGGTCAAGGCCGGTTCCTGGCTGGAGGTGACGCTGCCCGCCCCGGTCGCCCCGCCGACCGTGGTGCCGCAGGCGGTCCCCGGGCTGACCGTGGTCTACGCCGACGACGACATCGTGGTGGTCGACAAGCCGGTCGGGGTGGCGGCCCATCCCAGTCCCGGCTGGACCGGCCCGACCGTGATCGGTGGCCTCGCCGCGATCGGCCACCGGATCTCCACCAGTGGGGCCGCCGAGCGGCAGGGCGTGGTGCACCGGTTGGACGTGGGCACCACCGGGATCATGGCGGTGGCCAAGAGCGAGCAGGCGTACACCGCGCTGAAGCGGGCGTTCAAGTACCGCGAGGTGGAGAAGCGTTACCACGCGGTGGTCCAGGGGCACCCAGACCCGTCGCGCGGCACCATCGACGCCCCGATCGACAGGCACCCGCACCACGACTACCGCTGGGCGGTGGTCTCCGACGGCAAGCCGAGCATCACCCACTACGACACGATCGAGGCGTTCCCGGCGGCCAGCCTGCTCGACGTCCGGCTGGAGACGGGGCGTACCCACCAGATCCGGGTGCACTTCTCGACCCTGCGGCACCCGTGCGTCGGCGATCTCACCTACGGCGCCGACCCGACCCTGTCGGCCCGGCTCGAACTGCGCCGACAGTGGCTGCACGCCCGGTCGTTGACCTTCGCGCACCCGCGTACCGGCGACGACGTCACCTTCGTCAGCGAATACCCGGACGACCTGGCCCGCGCGCTGACGATCCTGCGCGACTGACCCGGTGCGGCACGATCCGTCGGGCGGTGTCTCCGGGCCGGGCACCGACCCGGAGACCGTCGACCCGGTGACCACCGACCCGCCCGTCGACCCGTCCCGGCAGGCGCGGTGGCTGGTCACCGCGGCGGTGCTCGCCGTCGGCGCGGTGCTGCTCACCGTCGGCTGGCTGGCCCGCCGGCCCGCACCGGTCGGCGACCGCACGGTCGGGCAGGTCACCCGGGTCGGGGTGCTGCCGGGTGACTCGCTGCCCGGCTACGCCATCGCCAGCCGGGCCGAACTCGCCGCGCTGACCGCCGGGGCGTACGCGCTGGTGAGCTTCGACAGCTACCTCGCGCCGGACCGGCTGCCGGTGCTGCTGGCCGACGTCGAGGTCGCGGCGGTGGTGGTCCGGGTGCCGCTGCCCGGCCGGCAGACCGAGGTGGTCCGGCTGCCGGCGCAGCTGCTGCCGCAGGACGTCACCGCCGGGATGACCGGCCTCGCCGACCGCAAGGACCGGGAGGCCGCCGACCAGCGGATCCGGGCCGCCGGCACCACCGACCCCACCAGCCGCCGGGGGTACGAGACCGGGGCGCAGGTCGCCCGGGCGGAGGCGGCCGGCTACCGGTCGGCCTGCGCCTGCGTCTATGCGGCGGTGGTCCGGGCCGAGGCGGCCACCCTGCGCGCCCTGGCCGGCCGCGGCGGGGTCCGGGTGCTCGACCCCGCGCCCGAGGTGACCCGGCTGGACCGGACGGTGTTCCTACCGCCGCTGCCCGAGCAGCGGGAGGTGGCCCGGCCGCCCGCCGACACGGCCGCGACGGCGGGCGCCGCGATGGCGAGCCGGGTACCGCGATGGGCGATTCGTCGGAAGGGGCACCCGGTGTGACCGTCCCGACACCGTCGCCGAGGGTGGCCGGACCGGACCGGTGGGTGCCGACCCCCGCTCCGACCTCCCCGGACTCCCGTCGCAGCGGGTCGTCCGGCCGGTTGCCCTAAGTATTGTTCCCTGGGGATGTGTGCAGACCGGTGTGGTCCGAATAGGGTTTCGTTCGTAGCCTGTCAGGCGGAGATCGACGGCGCGGGAGGGCGAGCCTTGGACGGCACCGAGACCGGCTGGGGCCGGTCGGCCGAACCGGCACCGCGATGGCGGGCGCTCTTCGAGCGCGCCCGCCTCGGCGGACGGGCCGCCGAACAGGTGGAACCGGACCGCCGCAGCGAGGACGCGGCCCGCGAGTCGCTGGCCGGCCGTGCGCCCGGTGGCGGCTGGTCCGGACGGGGATCGGCCGCCGTGCCCCCGCCCGCCGACCCGGCCTACGGTGCCGATCCGGGCTACGGTGCCGATCCGGCCTACGGTGCCGACCCGGGTTACCGTGCCGGGGCCAGCTACCGGGTCGAGCCGGCGTACCGGGCCGACCCCGGTTACCCGGCGGATCCCAGCTATCCGGCGGACCCCAACTATTCAGCCGATCCCGGTTACCCCGCGACTCCCGGCTACTCAGCCGATCCCGGTTACCGCGCCGATCCCGGCTATCCGGTCGACCCCGGTTACCGGGCGGCCCCCGGGTACGCGGCCGACCCCGGGTACCCGTCGGAGCCGGCCCACCCGCCGGAGCCACCTGTCGTCCCGTCCCGCTACGCGCTGCTGGACCGCGGCTACCGGCCCGAGCCACCCCCCGAGTCCCGGTACGCGTTGCTGGACAACGGCTACCGTGCGCCGGGCTACGCGCCGCCGGAACCGGGGTACCAGCCGCCCCAACCGGCGTACCCCGAGCCCGGTTACCCGGCCGAGCCGGCGTACCAGCCGGAGCAGCCGGCCTACCCGCCCGCGGTGGTCGCCGACCGGGGCTATCCGGCTCGCGTGGAGCCGGCCCGGGTCGAGCCCGCCCGCATCGAGTGGCGTCAGCAGGGTCCGCAGGACGAGCAGGAGCGGGCCGCCGGGATCCTCCGCCGCGATCTGGGCACCCCCCGGGTGCTCGCCTTCGCCAACCCCAAGGGCGGCGTGCACAAGACCACCGCCACGGTGCTCGCCGCCGCCACCGTCGGCAGCGTCCGGGGTCGGGGCGTGCTCGCCTGGGACGACAACGAGCTGCGCGGCACCCTCGGCCTACGCGCCGGCAGCGCCCGGCACGCCCGGACGATCCGGCACCTGATCAGCGACCTGGCGCACATCGAGATCCGGGACGGCGCCGAGCTGCTGGAGTCCCTCGACGACTACCTGCGGCACGCCTCCGACGGCTCGTACGACGTGCTGGCCGGGGAGGAGAGCCCCCGGTTCGCCCAACGCCTCGACCAGTTCACCGTCAAGCGGGTGCTGGAGCTGCTGCGGCGTACCCACGACGTGGTCTGCGTGGACACCGGCAACAACGTGGAGAGCCCCAACTGGCGCACCGTCATGCACGCCGCCGACCAGCTCGTGGTGACCACCGTGCCGCGCGAGGACGCCGCGTTCAGCGCCGACTGGATGCTCGACCTGCTGCACGAGGAGGGGATGGGCGAGCTGGCCGACAACGCGATCACCCTGATCTCCTGCCCCACCCCGGGCCGGTCGACCCTCCAGGACGACCTGGAGCGGCACTTCGCCACCCGGACCCGGGCCGTCGCGGTGGTGCCGTACGACCCGGTGCTGGAGACCGGGTCGTCGATCGAGTACCACCAGCTCCAGGCGGAGACCCGGGCCGCCTGGCTGCGGGCCGCCTCGGTGATGCTGGAGCCGTTCGCCCGCTGAGCGGCTGTACGGGCTCCGCCGCCCCGCCGCACCGCTACGCCTGAGAGGATCATCGGGTGAGCCCGGACACCCCCGATCCGCACCGCCCCGCCGACGCCCCGGCGGGTGCCGTGCCGACCCCGGACGCCCTCACCACCGGGCCACCGGCCGACGGGACAGCGGCCGCGTCCGGGTACGACCCGGGTGGGTCGTACCTGCCGTGGCCGCCGCCGTACGCCGGGCTGCCGCAGCCTCCCGACGCGCGGCCCCGGCACACCACGGCGGTGGCGTTCGCCCTCGCGTGCGGCCTGACCGCGCTCGGGGCGTTGCTGGGGCTGCTCTGGGCGGCACTGGCTCCGGACACCCCGGTGCGCAAGACCGCAGAGGGGGCCGTCTACGCCCAACCCCAGCCGGAGCAGCCGATCGCCGCCGACGGCTGGTTCAGCCTGCTCGGGCTCGGCTTCGGGGTGCTCGCCGCGATCGCGGTGTGGACGCTGCTGCGCCGCCGACGCGGGCCGGCGCACCTGGCCGCGCTGACCGTCGGCGCGCTCGGTGCCGCCCTGGTCGCCTGGCAGGTGGGCCGCCGGATCGGGCTGGCCGGCTACCAGCGGCTGCTGGACACCGCCCCCGCCGGTACGCCGTTCGACAAGCCGGCAGACCTGCGGGCCGGTGGCATCGAACGGGTCTTCGGGGTGCTGCCGGTGCCGTACGGCAACCTGCTGCTGCCGGCGTTCGCCGCCGCCGTGACGTACACCCTGCTGGCCGGCTGGTCTCGTTGGCCGTCGCTGCGCCCGGAGCCGGAGCCCGGCGGACCCGAATGGCCGGGCGGACCCGAATGGCCCGGCGTCTCCGGTGCCCCCGGTGGGGTGGGCGGGGTCAGTTGGGGGTCGGCGGGGACGCCAGCTCCGACAGCGGCACCGGAACCGCCCGCACCTGACGCAGCAGGGCCGACTCGCGGTTGAGCAGCCGCAGCTCGGCGCGGAGCCGGGCGGCGGTGTCGTCGATGGCGAGCAGCCGCTGCCGGTCCGCCACGGTCAGCACCGCGGTGGCCGCGACCAGGTGCGACAGCACCGTCGGGTCCTCCGGTAGCTGCTCGGACAGCTCCTCCGGGTCGGCCCGGATCAGCCCCAGGTACTGCCGGAACACCGCGATCACCCGGGCCGCCAGTAGCTCCGCGGCCTCGTCCGGGCCGGTCGGCTCGGGCAGCCACTCGACGTCGGCGGTCAGGTAGGGGGCGGCCTCCCGGTCGACGTCGACGACCCGGAACCGCCGCCGACCCACCGTGACGATGTCGAAGCCCCCGTCGTCCAGCTCGGTGACCTGGCGCAGCTCGGCCGTGCAGCCCACCTCGTGCAGGGTCACCTCGCCGCCGCCCGGGGTGGTTCGACCCGGGCCCGGGGCGACCTCCCAGCCGGAACGGATCGCCACCACACCGAACTCCCGGGGCACCCCCTCGGGCCGTCCGACCAGGTCCCGCACCAGGTGGCGGTAACGCTCCTCGAAGATGTGCAACGGCAGCACCAGACCTGGGAAGAGCACCGTTGCGAGGGGAAACACCGGCAGCCGTGCGGTCACGCGTCCGAGCGTAGCCCGATCCCGCGAGGTCGGCGTGTCCCGGCTCACCGTCCCGCGGTACGGGCGGCGCGGGTCGCCCCGGGAGCCGCCGCCTAGACTCGGGAGCGTGTTGAATCGGATCGACCTGCGCGGCGGGTTCCGTGACCCGCGCCGCCTGCTGCCCCGTGCCCAGCTCGACGTCTCCGTGGCCGTCGAGCGGATCCGCCCGCTCGTCGAGGCGGTCCGGGACCATGGGTACCCGGCGATCCGGGAGGCGAGCGAGCGGTTCGACGGCATCAGCCCGCCGGTGCTGCGGGTGCCGACCGAGGCGATCACCGAGGCGGAGGGGACGCTCGACCCCGACGTGCGGGCCGCCCTGCTGGAGTCGATCGACCGGGCCCGGCGGGTGCACGACGACCAGCGCCGCACCGACCACACCACCCAGGTCGTGCCGGGCGGCACCGTCACCGAGCGCTGGGTGCCTGTCGACCGGGTCGGCCTCTACGTCCCCGGCGGGCTGGCGATGTACCCGTCGACCGTGGTGATGAACGTGGTCCCGGCCCAGGCGGCAGGGGTCCGCTCGCTGGTGGTGGTCAGCCCGCCGCAGCAGGACAACGGGGGCCTGCCGGACGCCCGGGTGCTCGCCGCCTGCGCGCTGCTCGGCGTCGACGAGGTGTACGCCGTCGGCGGCGCCCAGGCGGTCGCCATGCTGGCGTACGGCGCGGCGGTGGACCCCGAGGGCACCCTGCGCTGCGAGCCGGTCGACATGATCACCGGGCCGGGCAACATCTGGGTCACCGCCGCCAAGCGGCTGCTGCGCGGCGTGGTCGGCATCGACGCCGAGGCCGGCCCGACCGAGATCGCCGTGCTGGCCGACGACACCGCCGACCCGGCGCACGTCGCCGCCGACCTGATCAGCCAGGCCGAGCACGACCCGCTGGCGGCCAGCGTGCTGGTCACCCCGTCGGTCGAGCTGGCCGACGCGGTGGACCGGGAGCTGACCCGGCAGGTGCCGGCCACCAAGCACGCCGAGCGGGTCGGCACCGCGCTCGGCGGGGAGCAGAGCGGCATCGTGCTGGTCGACGACCTCGACGCCGGGTTGCGGGTGGTCGACGCGTACGCCGCCGAGCACCTGGAGATCCAGACCCGGGACGCCCGCGAGTGGGCACTGCGGGTACGCAACGCCGGGGCGATCTTCGTGGGCGCCTGGGCGCCGGTCTCGCTCGGCGACTACTGCGCCGGCTCCAACCACGTGCTGCCCACCGGGGGCTGCGCCCGGCACTCGTCCGGCCTGTCCGTGCAGTCCTTCCTGCGCGGGGTGCACCTGGTGGAGTACACCCGGGAGGCGCTGCGCGACGTCGCGCCGCACGTGGTGACCCTGGCCAACGTGGAGGACCTGCCGGCGCACGGCCAGGCGGTCGCGGTGCGCTTCGCCGGGGAGTCGTCGTGACCACCCTGGACGACCTGCCCGTCCGCGACGACCTGCGGGGCCGCTCGCCGTACGGTGCGCCGCAGCTCGACGTGGCGGTCCGGCTGAACACCAACGAGAACTCCTACCCGCTCCCCGAGCCGGTGGTGGAGGCGATCGGCAAGGCGCTCGCCGCCGAGCTGCGGGACCTCAACCGTTACCCGGACCGCGACGCGCTGGCGCTCCGCGCCGACCTGGCCGGCTACCTGGGCGACGGGATCACCGCGGAGCAGGTCTGGGCGGCCAACGGCTCCAACGAGATCCAGCAGCAGCTGCTCCAGGCGTTCGGTGGGCCGGGGCGGTGTGCGCTGGGCTTCGTGCCGGCGTACTCGATGCATCCGTTGCTGGCCCTGGGCACCGGCACCCGGTGGGTCCCGGCGCAGCGGGGGGTGGACTTCGGGCTGACCGCCGACGAGGCGGTCGCCGAGGTCCGGGCGCACCGCCCCGACGTGGTCTTCCTCTGCTCGCCGAACAACCCGACAGGCACCGCGCTCGACCCGGCGGTGGTCAGCGCCGTGCTGGACGCCACGCCCGGCATGGTGGTCGTCGACGAGGCGTACGCCGAGTTCGCCCGCCCCGGCACGGGTAACGCCCTGGCGCTGCTGCCCGGCCACCCGAGGCTGGTGGTGACCCGGACGATGAGCAAGGCGTTCGGCTTCGCCGGTGGCCGGCTGGGCTACCTGGTCGCCGATCCGGCGGTGGTGGCGGCGGTGCAGCTGGTCCGGCTGCCCTATCACCTCTCGACGCTCACCCAGGCCGCCGCCCGCGCGGCGTTGGCGCACCGCGACGCCCTGCTCGGCACCGTCGACGCGATCAAGGTGCAGCGGGACCGGATCGTGAGCACGCTGCGGTCCCGGGGGCACCGGGTGGCCGACAGCGACGCCAACTTCGTGCTCTTCGCCGTCGGCGGTGACCAGTCGGTGGCCTGGCGGAGCCTGCTCGACGCCGGGGTGCTGGTCCGGGACGTCGGCCTCCCCGGCTGGCTGCGGGTCACCGCCGGCACCCCCGCCGAGACCGACGCCTTCCTCACCGCGATGGAGAAACTGTCATGAGTCGCACCGCCCGGGTGGAGCGGATCACCAAGGAGACCAAGGTCCTCGTCGAGATCGACCTCGACGGCACCGGCCAGGCCGAGATCAGCACCGGGGTCGGCTTCTACGACCACATGCTGCACCAGATCGCCCGGCACGGCGGCTTCGACCTGACCATCCGCACCGTCGGTGACCTGGAGATCGACGCCCACCACACGATGGAGGACACCGCGCTGGCCCTGGGCGCCGCGTTCGACCAGGCGCTCGGTGACAAGGCCGGCATCCGGCGGTACGGCTCGGCCACCGTCCCGATGGACGAGGTGCTCGTCCGGGCCGCCGTCGACCTGTCCGGCCGCCCGTACGTGGTGCACGACGAGCCGGCGCTGACCCCGTACATCGGGCCGGTCTACCCGACCAGCATGACCCGGCACATCTGGGAGTCCTTCGGCCAGTCGGCCCGGGTGACCCTGCACGTGGACGTGCTGCGGGCGGCCCGTCCCGGCGGCCACCCGGACGCGCACCACGTGGTGGAGGCCCAGTTCAAGGCGGTCTCCCGGGCGCTGCGGGAGGCCACCGCGCTCGACCCGCGCAACGCCGGTGTGGTGCCCAGCACCAAGGGCGCGCTGTGACCGGCACGCCCCGCCCCGGCCCGGCCCTGCGACGTGGCCCGGCGGACCGGGCCGGAGGGCGGCGCTGATGGGCCCGGTGCTGCCGACCCTGCTGCTGATCCTCGCCGGCATCCTCGTCGGCGGGGCCTGGTCGTTGTACCGGCAGGACGCGCCGCGCGGTGCGATCGTGGTCACCGGGCTGCTCGCCGTGCTGGCCACCGTCGGCGGCGTGCTCTGGCTGCTACCCGGGGAGGGCTGATGAGCGAGCAGGTCGCCGGAGCCGACACGGGCACGGGCGGGCGGGTCGTCGGAGCCGACACCGGCACGGGCGGGCGCGGTAAGCGGATCGTGGTGCTCGACTACGGCTCGGGCAACCTGCGCTCGGCCGAGCGGGCCCTGGCCCACGCCGGGGCGGACGTGACGGTCACCGCCGACCTTGCCGCCGCCGCCGAGGCCGACGGGCTGGTGGTGCCGGGCGTCGGGGCGTACGCGGCCTGCATGGCCGGGATCGAGGCGTCGGGTGCCGGCCCGGTGATCGCCGAACGGGTCGCCGCCGGTCGGCCGGTGCTCGGCATCTGCGTGGGCATGCAGGTGCTCTTCGCGCACGGCGACGAGCACGGGGTGGTGACCAAGGGGCTGGGGTTGTTGCCGGGCGGGGTGACCCGGCTGCCCGCCGAGCGGTTGCCGCACATGGGCTGGAACACGGTGACGCCGCCTGCCGGTTCGGTGCTCTTCGCCGGGCTGCCCGCCGACAGCCGCTTCTACTTCGTGCACTCCTACGGGGTGCTCGACCAGCCGGCGTTGACCGCGGCGGGGGCCAGGGTCACCACCGCGCACCACGGCACGGACTTCGTCGCCGCGGTGGAGTGGGGTGCGCTGTCGGCCGCCCAGTTCCACCCGGAGAAGTCGGCCGAGACCGGTGCCGTGCTGCTGCGCAACTGGCTGGCCACGGTTGACTGAGAGCCGGACCGGGTCGGGGGCTCGGTGAGCAAGGAACGGGCCCGTCGGCGGGCCGTCCGGGAGGCGGAGGCGGCCCGCGACCGCGTCGTACGACAGCGCAAGCTGGCCCGTCGGCAGCGTCGCCGCGCCCTGGTCCGCCGGGTCACCCCGCAGTGGCGGCGGGGCCGGACGGGTCGACTTGCCCGGCGCAGCCGGGGGGAGCGGGCCGCCATCGTCGGGTTGACCGCGGCGGCGCTGGCGCTGATCTGGGTGTTCGTCGACGATCTCGCGCTGCGGTTGGTGCTTGTCGTGCTGTTGCTGCTGGTCCTGCCGGCGATCGTGGTGATCGCCCTGGACCGTCGGATCTGATCGAGGAGTAGGAAACGTGAGCCTGACCCTGTTGCCCGCTGTGGACGTCGCCGACGGCCAGGCCGTCCGGCTCGTGCAGGGCGCCGCCGGCAGCGAGACCGCCTACGGCGATCCGCTGGACGCGGCGCTGGCCTGGCAGAACGACGGCGCGGAGTGGATCCACCTGGTCGACCTGGACGCGGCCTTCGGCCGGGGCTCCAACGCCGCCCTCCTCGCCGAGGTGGTCGGCAAGCTGGACGTGCGGGTGGAGCTCTCCGGCGGCATCCGGGACGACGCGTCGCTGCGGGCCGCGCTCGGCACCGGGGCGGCCCGGGTGAACATCGGCACCGCCGCCCTGGAGGACCCGCAGTGGTGCGACCGGATCTGCGCCGAGTACGGCGACCGGGTGGCGATCGGCCTGGACGTGCGGGGTCGTACCCTCTCGGCGCGCGGCTGGACCCGCGACGGCGGTGACCTGTGGGAGGTGCTGGCCCGGCTGGACGCCGCCGGCGCGTCCCGGTACGTGGTGACCGACATCACCAAGGACGGCACGATGCGCGGGCCGAACCTGGACCTGCTCCGCGAGGTGTGTGCCCGCACCGACGCCCCGGTGATCGCCTCCGGCGGGGTCTCGACCCTGGACGACCTGCGCGCCCTGGCGACCCTGGAGTCGGCAGGCGTGGAGGGCGTGATCGCCGGCAAGGCGCTCTACGCGGGCGCGTTCACGGTGGCCGAGGCGCTGGCCACGCTCCGGGCCGCCGGGTGACCGACGTCGAGCTGCTGCCGGGTGACGACGCGATCGTCACCCGGCTCGGCTCGGGCGGCCCCTGGGAGGCCGTTTACGGCTACTCCCGGGTGGTCCGGGCCGGCCGGTCGGCCTGGACGGCCGGCTGCACGTCCACGGTCGACGGGGTGGTGACGCACGTCGGTGACGCCGCCGCGCAGACCGCGCAGGCGTTGCGGATCGGCCTGGCCGCCCTGGCCGAGGTGGGCGCGTCCGCCGCCGACGTGGTGCGGACCCGGATGTACGTGACCGACCGGCTCTTCGCCGACGAGGTCGGCCGGGCGCACAATGCCGTCTTCGGCGCGATCCGGCCCGCCGCCACCATGGTCGTGGTCGCCGGCCTGCTCGACCCCGACCACCTGGTGGAGATCGAGCTGGAGGCACACCTGCCCCCGGCCTGATCCTCCGGTCGGCGTCGTCCTCCGGTTGGCGACCCGGGCGGGTGACGGGGGCCACCTCCGGCCAGATGAGTTGTGCACAATTTAATTGCGGACTACAGTTTCCGGGTGAGTGAGAATCTGGTGCTGCGTCGGCAGGTGTGCTTCGCCCTCTATGCGGCGTCCCGCGCGCTCACCGACGTCTACCGGCCCATCCTCGACGAGTTCGGGCTCACCTACCCGCAGTACCTGGTGCTGCTGGTGCTCTGGGAGCGGGGCGACGACCCACCCACGGTCTCCGAGCTGGGGGCGGCGCTGCGGCTCGACTCCGGCACGCTCTCCCCGCTGCTCAAGCGGTTGGCGGCGGCGGGCCTGGTGGTCCGCACCCGCTCCGCGCACGACGAACGCCGGGTGGAGGTGGGGCTCACCGCCGACGGCGCGGCCCTGCGCCAGCGGATGACCGACGTGCCGCTGCGGGTGGCCTGTGCCACCGGCCTCGACGAGGCCGAACTCGTCGCGTTGCGCGACATCCTCACCCGCGTCACCGAGACGATCCACCGACAGAAGGAGCAGTGATCCCCATGCAGGTGCTCTACACCGCCTCCGCGACGGCCACCGGCGACGGCCGTGACGGCCACGTCCGCACCTCCGACGCCACGGTCGAGCTGGACCTGGCCATCCCGAAGGAGATGGGCGGCGCGGGCGGCGCGGCCAACCCCGAGCAGCTCTTCGCCGCCGGCTACGCGGCCTGCTTCCACTCCGCGCTGCGCCTGGTCGCCCGCCGGGCCAAGGCCGACGTGACCGGCTCGGTCGTCGAGGCCGAGGTCGGCATCGGCCCGAACGGCAGCGGTGGCTTCGGCCTGGCCGTCACCCTGGTGGTGGACCTGCCTGCCGTCGAGCGCTCTGCCGCACAGCAGTTGGTCGAGGCCGCCCATCAGGTCTGCCCGTACTCGAACGCCACCCGGGGCAACATCGAGGTGGCGCTCACCGTGCGCGAGGCCGCCGCGGCCTGAGCGCCGCACCGGCCCACCACCATCGCGTACGAGAGGACGACACCGGATGACCAGCAACCGTGAGATCCACCTGGCCTCCCGCCCACAGGGGTGGCCGACCGCAGACGACTTCCGCCTCGTCGAGACCGAGGTGCCCACCCCTGGTCCGGGGCAGATCGTGGTCCGCAACCAGTTCATGTCGGTCGACCCGTACATGCGCGGCCGGATGAACGACGTGAAGTCCTACGTGCCGCCGTTCGCCCTGGACGCCCCGCTCGACGGCGGCGCGATCGGCGAGGTGGTGGCCGGTGGTGCCGACGGGATCAGTGTCGGCGACACCGTGCTGCACGGGCTCGGCTGGCGGGAGTACGCGCTGCTCGACGGTGCGTCCGCCCGCCGGGTCGACCCGACCGCCGCCCCGGTGAGTGCCTACCTGAGCGTGCTCGGGATGACCGGGCTGACCGCGTACGCCGGGCTGCTCGACGTGGCGGCGATGCAGCCGGGGGAGACCGTGTTCGTCTCCGGCGCGGCCGGCGCGGTGGGCAGCATGGTCGGCCAGATCGCCAAGCTCCGGGGTGCCGGCCGGGTGATCGGCAGCGCCGGTTCGCCGGCCAAGGTGAAGCGGCTGACGGCGCTCGGCTTCGACGCCGCCTTCGACTACCACGACGGCCCGGTGCGGGATTCGCTGAAGGCCGCCGCCCCGGACGGGATCGACGTCTACTTCGACAACGTCGGTGGCGAGCACCTGGAGGCCGCCATCGGCGCGATGAAGCTGCACGGTCGGGCCGCCATCTGCGGCATGATCGCGCAGTACAACTCGGCTGAGCCGCCGGCCGCACCGCGCAACCTGGCGCTTGTCATCGGCAAGCGGGTGACCCTGCGTGGTTTCCTGGTCGGCGACCACGGCGACCTGCGCGAGCAGTTCGTCGCCGAGGTGGCCGGCTGGCTGCGCGAGGGCCGGCTCTCCTACGACGAGACGATCGTCGACGGCATCGGCAACGCCCCCGAGGCGTTCCTCGGCCTACTACGCGGCGAAAACCTCGGCAAGATGCTGGTCCGCCTCTACCCCCCCCACCCCCCACCCCCACCCCCCGGCGGGTGGTGACCAGGATGACCGTGTTGATCAAGAGGTTTGCGTCATTCTTGAAGATCGAACTGACGCAAACCTCTTGATCACCGGCGCCTCCCGGGGGCGGACACACGGGGCGGTCGTCGGTGTGACCGGGGTTGGATAGGCTCACGGCATGACGGTGGCGGTGCGGGTGATCCCGTGTCTGGACGTGGACGCCGGTCGGGTGGTCAAGGGGGTCAACTTCCTCGACCTGCGCGACGCCGGTGACCCGGTGGAGCTGGCGGCGGCGTACGACCGGGCCGGCGCGGACGAGTTGACCTTCCTGGACGTCACCGCGTCCTCCAGCGACCGGGGCACCATGCTCGACGTGGTACGCCGTACCGCCGAGTCCGTCTTCATCCCGCTCACCGTCGGCGGCGGCGTCCGGCAGGTCGCCGACGTGGACACCCTGCTGCGGGCCGGAGCCGACAAGGTGGGGGTGAACACCGCCGCCATCGCCCGCCCCGAGCTGATCGCCGAGATCGCCGACCGGTTCGGCCGGCAGGTGCTGGTGCTCTCGCTGGACGTCAGGCGGGCCCCCGCCGGCACCACCCCCAGCGGTTTCGAGGTGACCACCCACGGTGGCCGCCGGGGCACCGGGCTCGACGCGGTCGAGTGGGCGGCGCGTGGGGCCGAGTTGGGCGCGGGGGAGATCCTGCTCAACTCGATGGATGCCGACGGCACCAAGGCCGGCTTCGACCTGACCCTGATCGAGGCGGTCCGGGCGGTGGTCGACGTGCCGGTGATCGCCAGCGGCGGGGCCGGCCGGGTCGCGCACTTCCCACCCGCGATCGGCGCGGGCGCCGACGCGGTGCTCGCCGCCAGCGTGTTCCACTTCGGCGAGTTGACCGTCGGCGAGGTCAAGGACGCCCTGCGCGCCGCCGGCCACCCCGTCCGCTGACGATCCGCGCCGCCATTCACCCGGCCCCCTGATCCGGACCGCCGGCCCACCCGGGCACCCTGATCCGGACCGCCGGCCCACCCGGGCACCCTGATCCGGACCGCCGGCCCACCCGGGCACCCTGATCCGGACCGCCGGCCCACCCGGGCACCCTGATCCGCGCGCCGAGCGCGATGCGTCAGCGGCCGGTCTGGCCCTCCGGGGAGCGGCGCGGGGCCGGGATCGACCGGACCACGTACTCCTGCACGGCGGCGGCGTGGTCCTCCTCGGGCAGGTGCCACTGCGCGCTGCCCGGAGCGTGTCGCCGGACGAGCACCCCCTGGACGCTGTCGACCGTGCCGCCGACCCCGGCCCGGGGCCGGGTACGCCAGAGCTGCTCCCCGTCGGGGGTGATCCGGAACCAACCGTCGGAGACGGTGACCAGCCCCGCCCCGACCAGCCGCTGGACCGCTGTCTCCACGTCGAGCCGTTCGGGTATCGCCTGGTTGAGGTGGTCGGCGGTGGACAGCACGTCAGTGAGCCGGACCCCCTCCGGGCGGCGGGAATCCACCGCGCGGCGGTGCCGTCCGGCCCCGCTGGCGATCACCAGTGACACGAAGATCCAGGCGTCCGTCCAGCGCCACGCGTTCTCCCCCATGCACGAATGATGCCTGTAGGTGTCCGTTGAGGAAACACCTACTTTCCCCCTGTCGTGTCAACGCAGCTCAGCGTGGTCACCTCCGGACGCCCCGAGCCTGGTTTCGGCGGGAACGGTGCCCGGGGGCCCGGTTCCGCGGCGACCGGTGCCATCTCGCCCGGTGCGGTGGCGACCGGTGCCGGGTGGCCCGGTGCGGTGGCAGCCGGTGCCGGGTGGCCCCGTTCCGCAGCGCCAGGTGCCGCGGGGACGGCGAAGCGCGGGATGAAGAACTGGGCCAACGGGCCGATGCCGAGCGCGTAGGCGACGGTGCCGAGGCCCACCGTGCCGCCGAGCAGCCAGCCCAGGGCCAGCACGGTGACCTCGATGACGGTGCGGACCAGCCGGACCGAGGGGCCCGGCCGGCGGGCGACGTAGCCGGTCATCAGGCCGTCGCGGGGGCCGGGGCCGAGCCGGGCGCCGAGGTAGAGGCCGGTGGCGGCACCGTTGGCGACGATGCCGCCGAGCAGCAGGCCGATCCGGGCGGGCAGCGGCAGCCCGGCCGGCAGCAGGGCCACCGTGGCATCCACCACCAGGCCGATCACCACCACGTTGCTCACCGTGCCGAGCCCGGGGCGTTGCCGCAGCGGGATCCAGAGCAGCAGCACCACAGCGCCGACCGCGATGGTCACGGTGCCGAACGACAGGCCGGTCTGCCGGGCCAACCCCTGGTGGAAGACGTCCCACGGGTCCAGGCCGAGCCCGGAGCGGATCATCATGGCCATGCTGACGCCGTAGAGGACCAGCCCGGCGTAGAGCTGGGTGAGCCGCCGGGCGGGGCGGTGCCGGAGATTGCCAATCGAAGCCATGCATGCCACTCTAGGGTCCAATACCGCGCAGAGAAGAGCCAATTCTGGAGGGGTGGCCGTGACCAGCCAGGTGCGAGGGGTCCAATTGGCTCGGCTGCTCGGGCAGTGGCACGCCCTGCCGGGCCGTCGCCGCAACCCCGACTACGCCGCGCTCGCCGCCGCCGTCCGGGGCCTGCTCGCCGACGGTCGCCTCCCCCTGGGGGTACGCCTGCCGGCCGAGCGGGAGCTGGCCGAGGCGCTGCGGATCAGCCGCACCACGGTCACCGCCGCGTACCGGCAGTTGCGGGAGACCGGCCACCTGGCCAGTCGGCGCGGCGCGGGGAGCTGGACCATGCTGCCCGGCACCCACCGGGTCGCCAGCACCGGCCTGTGGACCCCGCTGGACGACCGCGACATGATCGACCTCGGGGTGGCCGCGCTGTCCGCCCCGCCCGAACTGGTGCCGGCGGCCCGCGCCGCCGTGGAGGACCTGCCGCGCTACCTGTCCGGTGCGGGCTACCACCCGACCGGCATCGTCGAGCTGCGTGAGGCGGTCGCCCGGGCGTACACCGGGCGGGGGTTGCCGACCAGCGCCGAGCAGATCATGGTGACCAGCGGCACCCAGCACGCCCTGGACCTGGTGCTGCGGCTGGCCCTCGCGCCCGGCGGGAACGTCCTGGTGGAGTCACCCACCTACCCGAACGCGCTCGCCGCGCTGGCCGCCCGGCGGGCCCGGATCAGCACCCACGGCCTTGCCGTCGACGGTGCCGGCTGGGACGCCGACCTGCTGCTGGGCAGCGTCCGGCAGACCCGGCCCAAACTGGCGTACCTGATCCCCGAGTTCCAGAACCCGACCGGGCACCTGATGCCCGCCGAGCTGCGGGAGCGGCTGGTCGCCACCGCGCACGCCGCCGGCACCGACCTGGTCGTCGACGAGTCCTTCGTGGACCTGCCGCTGGACGGCACGCCGCTGCCCCCGCCGGTCGCCGTCTTCGACAGGCACTCCCGGGTGATCTCCATCGGGGGGATGAGCAAGCCGTACTGGGGTGGCCTGCGGATCGGTTGGGTACGCGCCTCAGCCCCGCAGGTGCAGCGGCTGGCCGCGGCCCGGGTCGGGGTGGACATGGCCAGCCCGGTGCTCGACCAACTGGTGGCGGTGCACCTGCTCGCCCAGGCCCCGGCCATCGTCGCGGCCCGCCGTACCCAGCTCGCCACCCAACGGGACGCCCTGCTCGACGTGCTCGCCGAGCGGCTGCCGGACTGGCGGGTCGGCGTGCCCCGCGGCGGCGTCACGCTCTGGGTCGAGCTGGACGGCCCGATCTCCAGCGCCCTGGCCCGGGCCGCCGAGGAGGTCGGCGTACGGCTGGCTCCCGGCCCCCGGTTCGGCCTGGACGGCACCCTGGAGCGCTTCCTGCGACTGCCCTTCACCCTGCCCGTCGCCGACCTGGTGGAGGCGGTCGGCCGGCTGGCCGCCATTCGTTACGACCTCGACCGGGGCGCCGGCCGCCCAGGCTGGCGGGAACCGGCCGTCATCGCCTGATCCCGGCTTCCGCCCGGGGCCGCCGCCGCGCCCGAGGCCACCGCCCGCGTCCGGCGCCGAAGTAGCCGACCCGCCGGATTGGCCGACCTGCCGGGATTGGCCGACCTGCCGGGAGCGGCCGACCGGTCGGAGTGAACCGGCCTGGCCGGCCGGCGTCGACTGGGAGACTGCCGGTGTGGGCAGCCGGAGGTGGTCGCATGGTGTCCGGCTCGGTGCGCCCGGCTCCCGGACCACCCGGCTGGAACTCTTCTACGACCTGGTCTTCGTCTTCGCCTTCTTCAACGTCACCACGTTGACCTCGCAACAGCCCACCGTCAGCAACCTGCTGCGCTGCCTGCTGGTGCTGGGATTGCTGTGGTGGTGCTGGACCGGGTTCGCGGGCCTCGGCAACATCGTCCGCGCCGACCAGGGGCTGCTGCCGGTGGTCGGCTTCCTCACCCTCACCGCCACCTTCCTGCTGGCGCTGACCATGCCCGGGGCGTTCAACGACCGGCCCGGCGGGCTGAACGGCCCGCTGGTCTTCGTCAGCTGCTACTTCCTGGTCCGGGCCTGTCAGTTGGCCGTCCTAGGCGTGGTGGCCCGGGGCGACCCGGCCCGGTGGCGGCAGTGGAGGCGGCTCGTGCTGCTGCCGGCGACCGCCACGGCGTTGCTGATCGTCTCCGCGCTGCTGCCGCGGAGGATCGCCGAGGACGGCACCGCGACCGCCCTGCAGCTCACCCTCTGGACGGTCGCCCTGCTGGTGGAGTACGTGGCCGGGGTGCGCCTGGGCGGGGCCTACTGGGCGGTGGTCTCCGCCGGGCACTGGGCGGAACGGCACGCCCTGATGGTCCTGATCGCGCTCGGCGAGTCGATCATCGCGTTGGGGGTCGGCCCGAACTTCGTCACCGGTCTGCCGCTGACCTGGCCGGTGGTGATCGCGGCGGCGCTCGGCATCGTCGTCGTGTCGGTGCTGTGGTGGGCCTACTTCGACACCCTGGCGCTCGCCTTGGAGCAGGCGTTGCACCGCAGCCGTGACCCGGCGTCCCGGGCCCGGTTGGCCCGGGACGCCTACACCTACCTGCACCTGCCGATCGTCGCCGGGGTGATCTTCTTCGCCCTCGGGCTCAAGGACCTGCTGGCCGAGGTGGCCGACCCGGGCACCCCGGAGTGGGGAGTGCCGTTGGGCGGCTACTGGGTGCTGGTGCTCTACGGCGGGGTGAGCCTCTATCTGCTCAGCCTCGTCGCCTGCGGGCTGCGGGCGGTGCGGGTGCTGCGCTGGCCGCCGGTGCTGGCGGTGCTGGCGTTGGGCGCGCTCGCCCCGCTGGGGGCCCGGGTGCCCGAGGTGGGCGCGTTGACCCTGCTGGCCCTGGTCTGTGTCGCCCTGGTCGTGGTGGAGACCCGGGGGCAGGGCCGCCGTCGGCACCGGGTGCGCCAGTTGGCCCTGGAGGAGGAGGAAGCCGCCGAGACCGAGCAGAGCCGGTGGCGTCACGAACACCTGTGACCGGCCGGCGGCCGTGTCCCGGGACGGGAGGACACGGACGCCGGCCGGTCACCGGCGGTCAGATCTCGGCCAGGCTGCCCGCGTACATCCTGTCGATCTCGGCGGCGAAGTTGCTCTCCACCCCGCGGCGCTTGATCTTCAGCGACGGGGTCATCTCGCCGTCCTCGATGGTCAGGTCGCGGGGCAGCACGGTGACCTTCTTGATCGTCTCCCAGCGGTTGAGCTTGGCGTTGAGCTGGGCGACGTGTTCCTCGACCATGGCCCGCGCCTCGGGTGAGGCGACGATCTCGGCGTAGTCACGCCCCTCGAGCGGGCCGCCCACCGCCCAGCCCCGGATCGCGTCCGGGTCCAGGCTGACAAGCATGGTGCAGTAGTTGCGGGCCTGACCGATCACGATCGCCTGCGAGGTGTACGGGCAGATCGCCTTGAACATGCCCTCGATGTGTGACGGCGCGACGTACTTGCCGCCGGAGGTCTTGACCAGGTCCTTCTTCCGGTCGGTGATGCGCAGGTAGCCGTCGTCGGTGAGGCTGCCGATGTCGCCGGTGCGGAAGAAGCCGTCCCCGGTGAACGCGGCGGCGGTCTCCTCGGGCAGGTTGTGGTAGCCGCGCATCACCGGCCGACCCCGGACCAGGATCTCGCCGTCGGTGTCGATCCGGCACTCCAGGTCGCCCATCGCCCGGCCGACGGTGCCGATCCGCAACCCGTCGGGCGGGTTGACGAAGTTGCCGGCGCTGGTCTCGGTCAGGCCGTACCCCTCGGAGATGGGCAGGTTGGCCGCGGCGAAGAAGGTGGCGATCTCCGCGCTCAGCGGGGCCGCGCCGGAGACGAGCACCCGGATCCGCCCGCCGAGCCGGGCCTGGAGCTTGCTGAACACCAGCTTCTCGGCCACCGCGTACCTGAGTTTGAGGCCGCCCGGGACCGGTCGGCCGGCCTGCTCCAGGGCGACCTTCTCCTTGCCGACCGCGACGGCCCAGGCGAAGATCTTGGCCTTCGCGCCGCCGGCGTCCTGTGCGGTGGTGACCGCCTTGTTGTAGACCTTCTCGTAGACCCGGGGCGCCCCGCACATCAGCGTCGGCCGGATCACCCCGAGCAGGTCGACCAGCCTGTCCACCCGGCCGTCGACGTAGGTCGGCAGGCCGACGTGCGTCGAGCCGCAGAGCAGCGTCTTGCCGAACGAGTGGGACAGCGGCAACCACAGGTACTGCACGTCGTCGTCGCGCAGCAGGCCCGTCTCGGCCTGCACCACCCCCTCCCAGCACCAGCCGCCGTGCAGCAGCTCGACCCCCTTCGGCCGGCCGGTGGTGCCCGAGGTGTAGATCAGCGTGGCCAGGTGCTCCGGGCCGACCGGGGCGACCAGCCGGGCGATCAGGTCGGGATCGGCGGCCAGCGCCCGCGCGCCCTGCTCCTCCAGCTCGGCCAGGGTGAGCTGGGGCACCGCGGCGGCCGGGTCGGGGGTGCCGTCGAAGAGCACCACGTGGGTCAGCGCGGGCAGCTGCGCCCCGGCGATCTTCGCGGCCTGGGCCGGGTTCTCGGCGAACAGCACCCGGGAGCCGGAGTCGGCGACGATGTACGTCGCGTCCTGCGGCTCGGTGGTCGGGTAGACGGTGGTGGTCGCGCCGCCCGCGCACATGATGCCGAAGTCGGCGATGATCCAGTCCAGCCGGGTGTTGGCCAGGATCGCCACCGGGTCCTCCAGCCCGACCCCGAGCCCGTGCAGGCCGGCGGCGACCGCGTCGGCCCGCCGGCCGACCTGCGCCCAGGTCAGCCAGACCGGCCCGGAGTCGTCCGCCGCCGGGTGGGCGAAGGCGTGCCGGTCGGGGGTCGCGGCCACCCGCTTGCGGAACATGTCGGGGATGGAGCGGTACGGGACATCGAGAGCCATCGCGGTAGCCGCCTTCGGGGGTGGGTGACGTGACGGGGGTCACGTCGCTCTGCGGTTACCGAAGGGTATTGCCTGCACGGGGGCATCGGCTAGCCCTCGAACCTGTGAGGCGGCTGAGTGGCGCGCGCGGTCGGCCGGTCAGAGTCCCAGCGGGGCGGTGCGCAGCCGTTCGGTAAGCGCGGGCGGGCCGTCGAGCTGGACCCGGGCCACCCGTTGCCGGCCGGAGAGGAACAGCACCAGCTCGCCGGGGGAACCGACCAGTCGTACCCGGTCGCCACCCCGACCGGTGGTCACCTCGCCGTGGCCGGGTGCCTGCACCAGCAGGTTCGCCGGGAAACGTCGGGCTCGGGTCCGGGCCAGCAGGGCGACCGGCTTCCACAGACGGGCGGCCAGCCCGGCCGGGAGGTCCCGGGGATGCCACCCCGACCGGGCCCGCCGGACGTCCTCGTGGTGGATGAAGAACTCCATCGTGTTGGCCAGCTCGTCGGCGAGCGGGTTGCTGACCGGGCTCCACAGCGGTGGGCGGCGCACCTGACCGACCAGCTCCGGCCAGGGCCGGGCGGCCACCCGCAGGCGCACCCGCTCGGCGTACCCGTGCAGGGGCGGCAGCAGGATGCCGCCGGCGGCGTCCGGGCGGCGCTCCCGCACCACCAGGTGGGCGGCGAGGTCCCGGGCGGTCCACCCCTCGTTGATCGTGGGGGCGTCCGGGCCCACTTCCAGCATCAGGTCGGCGAGCGCCTCGCGCTCCGATCGGGCGTACCGCGGCATGCAGCGATCGTAGGTCGGGCGGCCGTCGTCGGCGCGGCGAGTGGCCCGCCGCCGCCCGGCACGCCCGGGCGGCGACGTGATGGTGGACATACGACGCAGGGCGGCAGAGGTGGCGGCGACCGGTAAGGATAAGGGAGATAATTGCGGCTTACGGCGGGGGAGAGCGTGGCGAGCGGGACGAGTCGGGACGTCATCCAGCGGGGGCTGTCGGTCCTCGGCCGGGCGATCCGGGAACAACCGCGCATCTTCGCGGTGGCGGTCGCCGGCAGCGTGCTCTTCGGCGGGCTGGTGATCGTCAGCGCGTACGTGGTCGGCGCGGTCGTCGGCGACGTGGTGGTGCCGGCGGTGGAGTCCGGCGAGGTCGGTACGGGGACACTGGCCCTGGCCGCGGTGGCGCTGTTCGGGATCAGCGTGCTGCGGGTGGTGGGCATCTTCGGCCGACGGCTCGGTGCCGGCTACATGCAGTTCCGCCTCCAGGCCGCCTACCGCCGTCAGGTCACCCGCCGCTACCTGGAGCTGCCGCTGGCCTGGCACCACCGCAACGCCACAGGCACCCTGCTGTCCAACGCCAATTCCGACGTCGAGGCGGCCTGGTACCCGATCGCGCCGCTGCCGTTCGCGGTCGGCACGCTGGTGATGCTGGTCGGCGCGGTCGGTTCGCTCTTCGCCACCGACTGGGCGCTCGCCCTGGTCGGGCTCGCCGTGTTCCCCGCCCTGTTCGCGCTCAACGTGGTCTACTCCCGCCGGATGGCCCCCCGCCAGGCCCGCGCGCAGCGGTTGCGGGCCGAGGTCAGCGGCATCGCCCACGAGAGCTTCGACGGCGCCCTGGTGGTCAAGACCATGGGCCGGGAGGCCCAGGAGACCGCCCGGTTCGCCGGCCGTGCCGGGCAGCTGCGGGACGCGCTGATCTCGGTCGGCCGGCTGCGGGGGGTCTTCGACCCGCTGCTGGAGACGCTGCCCAGCCTCGGCACCCTGGCCGTACTCGTGGTCGGCACGATCCGGCTGCGGCAGGGCGCGATCAGCGTCACCGAGCTGGTCAGCGTCGCCTTCCTCTTCACCGTGCTGGCCTTCCCGGTGCGGGCCATCGGCTGGGTGCTGGCCGAGCTGCCGCGCAGCGTGGCCGGCTGGGACCGGGTCAGCCGGGTGCTCGACGCCACCGGCGAGATGCCCTACGGAGACGTCACCCTGGACCGCGACGGACCGCCCGCCACCCTCGCCTTCGACGGCGTCCACTTCGGGTACGAACCGGCCGAGGCGCACCTGCCCGGGACGCAGGTGCTCGGCGAGGTCGCTTTCACCGTGCCGGCCGGGCGGACGGTGGCGCTTGTCGGCCCGACCGGCGCCGGCAAGTCCACCATCGCCTCGCTGGCGGTCCGGCTGGTCGACCCGGACGCCGGCACGGTCACCCTGGACGGGGTGGACGTCCGGCAGCTCACCGCGGAGTCGCTCGCCTCGACCGCCGCCCTGGTCGCCCAGGTGCCGTTCGTCTTCGACGACACGGTCCGGGCCAACATCGGCCTGGACCGGCCGGGCATCGGCGACGAGGACGTCTGGGCGGCGCTGCGGCTGGCCGAGGCGGACGGTTTCGTCGCCGCCCTCCCCGACGGGCTCGACACCATGGTCGGTGAGCGGGGCACCTCGCTCTCCGGCGGCCAGCGGCAACGGCTCACCCTGGCCCGCGCGCTGGCCGGTCGGCCCCGGCTGCTGGTGCTCGACGACGCCACCAGCGCTGTCGACCCCCGGGTCGAGGCCGCCATCCTGGCCGGGCTGCGCGCCCCGGCCCCCGGCCAGCACGCCGCCGCGTCGATCCTGGTGGTGGCGTACCGGCGGGCCACCATCGCGCTCGCCGACGAGGTGATCTACCTGGAGCAGGGCCGGGTGCTGGCCCGGGGCACCCACACCGAGCTGCTGGCCACCGTGCCCGGCTACGTCGACCTGGTCACCGCCTACGAGCAGGCCGAGCAGGAACGCGAACAGAACCGGTCGTACGACGAGGTCGCCCCGCTGCCGTCGGGCCTGGAAATCGAGGTGGACCGGTGAGTGCGAGGAGTGCAGCGCAGCGGAGCCCCGCAGTCGCGAACGGAAGGTCGGTCCGGTGAGTGCGAGGAGTGCAGCGCAGCGGAGCCCCGCAGTCGCGAACGGAAGGTCAGCACCGGTGAGCGCCGGTGACGGGGAGCAGCGGGTCGAGGGGACCTGGCAGACATTGCGGCGGGGGTTGGCGCTCTCGCCGGAGCTGCGTACCGGGCTGGCCGGCACGATCGCCCTGGCGCTCGTCTACATGGTCGGCCGGGTGGCCGTACCGGTCGCCGTGCAGCGCGGCATCGACCAGGGGATCGCCGTACCCGGTGGCCCGGATCTCGGGGTGATCGTCACCGTGGTCACCGCCACGGCGGCGGTGCTGGTGGTCACCACCGCCTGCGGCTACCTGATGATGCGGCGGCTGTTCACGGTCAGCGAGACCGCGCTGGCCAACGTCCGGACCAGGGCGTTCCGACACGTGCACGACCTGTCGATGCTGCACCAGCAGTCGGAGCGGCGCGGTTCGCTGGTCTCCCGGGTGACAAGCGACGTCGACCAGATCACCCAGTTCCTCCAGTGGGGCGGGGTGATCCTCATCGTCAACCTGGGCCAGCTCGCCGTCACCACGGCCGTGATGCTGGCGTACTCCTGGCAGTTGACGCTCGTGGTGCTCGTCGCGTTCGCGCCGGCGGTGTTGATGATCAGGCTGTTGCAACGCCGGTTGGCCGGCGCCTACGGGATGGTCCGGCAGCGGATGGGCACCCTGCTCGGCACGATCGCCGAGAGCGTGGTGGGCGCGCCGGTGATCCGGGCGTACGGGGTGTCCGGGCGGACGGCCCGGCGGCTGGACGCGGCGATCGAGGGGCAGCGGGTGGCGCAGCAGCGGGCCATCCGGATCAGCATCCTGGGTAGCTCGGTGGGGGAGTTGGCGGCCGGTGTGGCGCTGGCCGGGGTGGTGGTGGTCGGGGTGTCCCTCGGGGCGGACCGGACGCTGTCCGTCGGCCAGCTCACCGCGTTCCTGTTCCTGGTCACCCTCTTCATCCAGCCGGTGCAGATCGCCACCGAGGTGCTCAACGAGGCGCAGAACGCGATCGCCGGCTGGCGTCGGGTGCTCGACGTGCTGGACATCGCGCCGGACGTGGCCGACCCGGGGGAGCAGGGCCGGGAACTGCCGGTGGGGCCGTTGGACATCCGCTTCGCCGAGGTGACGTTCGCCTATCCCGGTGGGCCGCCGGTGCTGCACGGCGTCACCCTGGACATCGCGGCGAAGAGCCGGGTGGCGGTGGTCGGCGAGACCGGCAGCGGCAAGACCACCTTCGCCAAGCTGCTCACCCGGCTGATGGATCCGACCGAGGGGCGGGTGTTGCTGTCCGGGGTGCCGTTGGACGAGGTGCGCTTCGATTCGTTGCGGTCGCGGGTGGTGATGGTGCCGCAGGACGGGTTCCTGTTCGACGCCACGGTCGGGGAGAACGTCCGTTTCGCCCGCCCCGAGTTGACCGACGCGGAACTCACCACCGCCTTCACCGAGCTGGGCCTGGCCGACTGGCTGGACGGCCTGCCGGCCGGTCTGGCCACCCCGGTGGGCGAGCGGGGGGAGGCGCTGAGCGTCGGGGAGCGGCAGTTGGTCGCGCTGGCGCGGGCGTACGTGGCGGATCCGGACCTGCTGGTCCTGGACGAGGCGACAAGCGCCGTCGACCCGGCCACCGAGGTACGCCTGCAACGCACCCTGGACGCGGTGACCCGGGGCCGGACCACGCTGGCCATCGCACACCGGCTCTCCACCGCGCAGGCCGCCGACGAGGTGGTGGTGGTGGACCGGGGCCGGATCGTGCAGCGTGGCCCGCACGAGGAGCTGGTCCGTGACCCCGACTCGATCTACGGCCTGCTCTACGCCTCCTGGCTGGAACAGACCCGCTGACGGTCTGCCGCGCTGCCTCCGCCCGGCACCGGCTAAGGGGCCGGGGCGGTCCGCGGCGGGTGGCCGGCTTCCGGGTGCTACCCTCCGGGTTAGGTAAGCCTAACCTTCGGAGGTGCCCGATGGCCCCGACCCCCGCTGAGCGGATCCGTACCCTGGTGGCTGGCCGGCTGCCCGGCCTGGTGCACCTCGCCCACCGGCCCGGCCCGTTCCACGTCCGGCACGCCACCGACCGGGAGGGGCGGGTGTTGCTGCTGGTCCCGGTCTTCAGCGACCTCGCTGCCGAACTGGACCCGGGTGCCGTCCGGGACGTCGCCGTGGTGCTCGACGTGCTCGACCTGCCCCCGGCCGCCGGAGCGCCGTCCGCCGGGCGGGCCTGGGTGTCGGGCTGGGCGATGCCGCTGCACGGCGGGTCGGCCCGTCGCGCCGCCGCCGACTTCGCCGCCGTGGACCCGACCGGCGACCTGCTCGACGTCGGCAGCCGTTTCCGGCTGCACCGCTTCGAGGTGGCCGAGGCCCGGTTGGAGACCGCCGGTGTGGTGCACCGGGTCGACCCCGGCGAGTACGCCGCCGCCGAACCGGATCCGCTGCACGCCGACGAGGCCGCGTTGCTGGCCGACCTCGCCGACCACCACGGGCCGGCGGTGGTCGCGTACCTGCGCCGTCGGCTCGACCTGACCGACGACGAACCCCGGGTGGTACGCCTCGACCGCTACGGCCTGGTCGTGGCGTACGGCCGACCCGGCGATCGCCGCCGAGCCCGCCTCCCCTTCCCCCACCCGGTGACCCACCCGGCGCAACTGCCCCACCTCCTGC